>VGTI01000023.1 GCA_016874735.1 Deltaproteobacteria bacterium | reverse complement strand
TACAGGAAATTACGTTGCGCAGTGCTACTGCCGACGATCCGAAGTCCATGTGTAAACGTACCCTGCTCCTGTCGACTCCACCTAACCTCGACTACGACTGTGCGGAGGAAGTATGCCGCGAGCATACGCTGGAGCTCTATATTGTTTGTGACGAACTCAACTGTCAGCACGCTACGTCGCCCGAATAGTGATCCACTCGTGGCGCGAAAGCCGTAGCGCGAAAAGTCGACGACCGAGAACTCAAGATCTCCGTACATGAGTCTTAGCGACTCGCTAGGCACAACCATGTGGCGCTCGTCGCCGCGTCTGATGCCTAGTTGTTCAAAAAATAGGACTTCTGCCCTCTGTAGGGAATCAGCGTCACCGATACTCGGATCATGTTCAAAGGCGTTATGCAGAGCACTATGGTGCTTGATCGATAATTTAATGGGTTCAAAGAGTTGAGGGGCGATTTTATGACGCGTTAGGTGATCGACTGTTTCGGTGCTTAGATTGATTTTGAAGGGACTGGCAGCTGTCTCAAGACGACTTGCAAAATTGACACCGCTGCCGATCATAGTGAAATCAAGGTGCCGATCGTCGCCCAAATTGCCGATAATCACGTCAGCTGAGTGAATGCCAATGCGCACTGGCATGATTAACTTGTCCGGATGAGTTAATGCGGCCGCGATAGCGTTGCGCTGAATGGTGATGGCCGCATCAAAGGCCGCCACTGCGTGGTGTTTTCTAAGTCCAATCTGATCGTTGGAGAAGTAACATAGGACCCCATCGCCGAGAGATCTATCGACACTGCCGCCCTCAGCTTCGATGACTTTGATGATCTCGCTCAGACGCTCCGAAAGAGCCTTGAAGATGGCCGCTGTCGATCTTCCTGCCGCCAGCAGAGAAAAAGATACGGCATCGATAAACATGATGGTTACCTCCGCCTTTTTGATGTTTTCAATGTTGTCGTAGGACGACGTCAGGAGCCGGTTTAGTTCGGCCCGGCTGTCCCTCTTGGCCAAGGCGCTGCGAATACGTTTACTGCGTGCCTCGATAAGACGCAGGCGCATGCCGCTTGCAATGAGATTGGTCGCGCCCATCCAAACGATGCCAATGTGAGCCATAGATTTATTCAGGAGATTGTCGCTGACGATGTCGAGTACCGTGAGTGCCGTGACAATCATTGCCGTAACACCACCTGATTGGCTTAGGAACGCGATGAAAATCGACCGCAGATTAACAAACCGGATGTACCTTTTAATCATCAGCCCAGAGCCTAGCCACGTCACCACTATCGCATAACTCAAGCCAACGGCAAAAGGCGTCGTGAACACAACGACCGGCGAGATTAGATAGAGTGCTTGAATGGCTCGGTAGCTGCGTGTCAAGTCCTGGAAATTACGGTCAATAAGTAAATGCCGGCGATAAAATGCGGCGATGAAAAATAATGCCATCATATAGGAGCTAATGATCATGCGTGCAAGGAGATCGGGATCGTCACCGATGTTAGGGGTGATGCGCTTATAGTACCCCTCGAGAAAGTAGACAACGACTAGCAAGAAAATCTGAGCGCCGATATCCATCAGGTAAGTGATCGATTCTTGGGATGTGAGTAGCAAAATATTGACGAAAATGATCATGAGCGAGAGGCCGAATAAAGTCCCCATGACCTGATCTCTCAGCTGATTCATCGATGCAAATGTATGTCGGTCGTACAAACGAAATTTAGGTACGCCCGTTCCTGGATTTTTGGCACGAATAAATAGCGATTGATTATGATTCTTGGTGTTTACTGGGAAGTTAAAATATAGTCCTTTATTCCTCTCGAAACTCCCAGGATGGGCATAGCCCGTGTGCCATTCATCTACCAGCCGGCCCTCGTCTACTAGATAAAAGTCGAGATCTATGAGGAGAGGAAACCGGGTCTCAACGTACAAAGGTTCGTTGGTCGCTAGTCCTGGAACTTCGATTTTGGTCCATGTGATTTTGGGGGCTATTTGGGGCAGATTGACCACGAGGTTAGGTCGCGCCTGCCAGGAGGTATGAGAGAGAGCCGCGGCTAAATTGGAGGGCGTTGTATCAGTCGCCACTAGATCACTGATGGGTAGTGAGTTGTCTGACTCGAATACCTGTGTGAAGAAGGCCGCAGCTACCACGATGGCCCCTGGCAATACCGAGAGGCATGTTCTTAGTAGATTTCGTTTGCCAAAGTACATAGGAGTCTGCCGTATTATGCTGTCTTTTTAAGGTCGCTAACGATTGATAAAAACTGCGCTACGCGGAAGTGACATTGCTCCTCGTTTGCACCCACGACTTTGAATCCCTGCATGATTTTCCCATCTTCGAGGTGGCTCCATCGGACCTCTAGCGTGAGCGTGTGTAGGTGTTTGTTGCGCAAATTGCCCATGATCACCGGATCCATTAGGTGTAACTCGGCCTCAAATGAAGCATTTTGACCGAGAATGACATCCGAATGGACGCGAAACCCCTGAAGGGAAAAATCCAAGATTTGATGTTTTCCGTGAGCACTGATCAAAGTCATGGAGCCCGGATCTTTTACTGAAAATCGCCGTTCTCTGTTAAGAACGCCGAGTTGTTGATAATGGAGATTCAGTGCTTCGTTTACGGCACCTTTGTGATGGGCGAAAGGGCTGTGGCGGTACGCGTGAAATAATTGATGCTTGTGTTTGACGGCAATATGGATCGGAACAAATGTGACCATTCCGAGGTCGCTCCGTGTCAACTTATCGTGTACCTCTTTACTGACGACAATTTGAAAGGGACCACAAGCCTGCTCCAAATTGCTGGCATAGTTGACGCCGTTACCGACCATAGTAAAATCAATCTGATAGGAACCAACGACATTGCCAATGATCACCCTGTCCCTATGAATTCCGATGCGCACCGGCATGAGCGCACGTTTGGATTTTCCGGCATTTATGCGCTTGGCATCGCTGATGATAATTTCATGGATTTTGACCGCAGCTAAGAATGCTCTAATCGTGTGGTCTTTTTCGCCCCCAGTGAAGAAGCAAAGGAGACCATCTCCCAGTGAGCGATCGATAGTCCCACCGTAAGATTCTATAACATCAGTAAGTAGGCGTAGGCGCATTGACAAGTCGTTGAATACCGTCTCGCCCCCGAATTTTTCGGCAATAACAGAAAATGACATAATATCAATGAACATAATGGTGACATCGAATTCCTCGTGCTCCCTCATTGGGTTGTGTACCGATGTCTTCGCGTCCTGGAATGCCAGGGCATCGGCACGAAGTAAGGAAACAGCCTGGAGACGTTCCTGATGGAGGACTCTAATGCGCCTTGAAAAGTCTATAACCAGCATCGTGGCAACGATAAACTGACCAGCAATCAGCGCGTTTTCGATGTAGATCGAATTGCCAAAGTTGCCGGTAACGCCAGCAACCGTCAGGCCGAAAGCGCTCCAAAAACTGGAACCAATGAGAGCTATTTGATGCAAGTGGATGCTTGGTTCGGGTTTGGTAGTCAGAAATAAGGCGGCTTCAAGTAGTGATATGGCTATGAGTATCACGACAATCGCGAACTGCAGTGATTCCCGTATATAAGGTAGACTCGCGACGAGGATAAAGACGACTGTAATTTCCCGGATCCAGCGGCTGCGGATCTTTTGCGTCTCGGCAAGGTGGCGTGTTAACTCAACTAGGCAGAGACCAAAAAATTGGATCGCTAGGACAGAGGCGAGGATTACGAATTGTTGGTATAAGTCTGGTCGCCCGGCTAACCAAGGCAAGTAATCGAGGATATCGCCATAGGCTAGCATGACGGTGGTGGCAATGAAGACCTGAAAGGTCACAGAATAGAGATAAATGAGATTGCGTAGGGATACGAGTAGTGCCAATCCGAATACGATGAGGAACGCGCTACCACCTCTGATCAAACCCAAGGCAACGCGAAATGAGTTCTCAAGATCCTGGTGTATCGATTCTGGCTGGATGCGCAGGGCTGTCTTTAGCCCCCTCGTTGGGCGTAGTGCAACATAAACAGTCATGGTCTGATCGGGAGATGACGTGACCTTGAGACTTGGTTGATGTGGATCGTACCACTGGTCCCTAGCGCTACCGGCTAAAGCTAGGTGCAAGGTGCCATTCGGTGAATCCTGGGTATAAAAGTTAATACTTTGCACGAACAGAAGTGGGATACTGAAGATTTTTGCCTGTGGCGCTTCGGTAGGTGGCAGGCGATGACGTAGCCAAATGGTTCGGAGAGTGAGCGAACCACGTATCAAGCTTTCTGGCTTCGACGCGCCTCCGTGCCGCCGCGGATCAACTGGCAACCAGGAATGTTCGGGTAGGTTGCGGATGTCGTCTAGGCTAGGCTCACCTTTTGTATCCGGGAATATGACGTATTCATAGGCCTGCTCCAGTGGCACGCCACCATCAGTTGCCTGGATGTACCACGCAAGCCCCAAAGCTAGGGCTACGGGGAGTAGACTTAGCCAAATCAGTCGGGCCATGGGAGAGCGATGCAGGTGCAAGCGATGTCCTCTATCCTGTTGAGTCCACAAAGCTTTTCGGTAGCAGGTGGCAGAAGTTGAGGGGTGGGGAGGCGTGCAATTTGTTCTTGTAATTTTGGCGGTTTCCGGTTTCCATATAATAAACAAATTTATTGCATAGATTCTCGCGGGGTAACCGATGCGCCAACTCCTGATGACGTCTTCCGTTGCCGCCTTAATTGCAGCGTGTTCCGCCAGCACACCGCCGCTAAAGATGGCATCCATTGCCGATCGTAGCAGACATGCGGTGCAGCTGCTTGATGCGGAGCCGCGAGAGTTGCCCCTTCGGACTTTGGGACGCTTTATTGTGGATGCGCGCGGCAAGCGGCTGAAGCTAGCCTCGGTCAACTGGTACGGCGCCAGTGATACAAGTCTGGTGGTGGGAGGACTCGACAAGGCTCCGCTCGGTACCATCATCGAGCAGATCAAAAAACTGGGGTTTAATTCGGTCCGGCTGCCGTTTGCCAATCTCATGCTACATGCAAGAGAAGTAGACAGTGCAGCGGTGGCAGCTAACCCTGAAATGGCTTCTCTGACTCCACTCATGATTTACGATCGCGTCGTCACGGCACTGAGTGAGGCTGGGATCTACGTCATCATCAACAACCACACGACGCACCCCATGTGGTGTTGTAATTTTGATAGCGACGGTCTTTGGTATACGCATGATTACACTGAGGATGCTTGGCTTGATGATTGGGCGATGATGGCCAGACGCTACGCAGGTAATTCCATGGTCATCGCCGCCGATCTGCGCAACGAGGTCCGTATTGCTAACTTCAAGGGGCGCCTCTTACCTAGCGTCCCCAACTGGGCTAAGGGTGGAAATGATTGGCGCGTCGCAGCTGAGCGGGCCGGAGCTCGCGTACTTGCCGAGAACCCAAACCTCCTAGTCATAGTCGAGGGTATCAATTTCCCACGCGAGCATCTTCAGGGTGTGCAGAGCGATCCGATCCGGTTGCCGTTGCCAGATAGGTTGATCTACGCGGCCCATAATTATGGATTCATTTCACCCAGCACGCTCGGTCAGAAGTACGGTGACATGGAAGAGGCGCAGCTTCATGCTCAAGTGAGCCGCGAGTGGGGTTACGTCGTGTCACCGGCACGACACTTTACGGCGCCCGTATGGGTCAGTGAATTTGGTGAGGCTTACAATGCCAGCAGCCAACGATGGTTTACAAACTTTGTCAATTATCTGCGGGATCAGGATCTAGATTTTGCTTATTGGGCGCTGAATCCGGGGCCTAAAGCCTCGGGCGAGGAGGAGCTGTTTGGTCTCCTGCACGAGAGCTGGCAGGAGCCTCTAGCGGATTGGCGCACGGAGCAGCTACGTAGCATTATGACGCCACGCCTTGGCCCTGGAGTTGAGCCGGGATGGGACAGCGTGCCGCAGCATCATTTCACATCGCTAATATTCAGTGATTTTGATTCTGTGCTATCCACGGACCGTAGTGACTGGATGCCATCAGCATTTAAGGCCCGTTGTCGCGAGGGCGAGCGTATCGTTGGTCTAAGTTCGGCGCAGCGTAGCGGTAGTCGCGCCAATCACGGAGTGCTGTGCTCTGACTACGGACCAAGCCGTAGTGCAACCAATGTGGTTGTCGTACCTGATACTGGAGCCGGGCGCCTCGCGTGTGCGGGTGACCATTATCTCGTCGGGCTGGCGCAAAACCGTGTCAATGGTCGATACAGCGTTGCGGGCGCACTTTGTGCTAGGTCAAGCGTGAGTCTCGGCACGACTTGCCGCGAGGTAAACTTTGAGAAAAAAGACGATCGGCTCTCGCTCATACCAGGTGACTGGGATCCCTTCGCCCTCAAAGGGCAATGCGATCTCAGTGAGTATATTGCCAGTGTGGGCTTCATTAAGGGGATCGCAACGACGCTCACCTGCTGTCAGTAAGTCCTTTACAATGTGGTGTGCGTCGCCAAGAAGTTGTCGGCCGCGGCAGCTAGTTTAGCACGGCGCGCCGGCGCGATCTTATCGTATTGCCGGACCGCCATCGAGGTGCGCGGGTTACGCAGGTAAAACTCTCTCTTGCGATCGATAAACCGCCAGTACAGTCCGTCGACGATATCTGTCCAGTCGCCGCTCTCGTAATCGCTCATCTTGAGCAGATAATTCGAGCCACAAATATAGGGTTTGGTCGCAAAGATACCACCGTCGGAATGCTGACCCATACCGTACACGTTAGGACCCATCACCCAGTCACTCGAGTCGACAAACATCTCCATGAACCACTTGTAGACGTCGTGGGGGTGAATTTCGCTGAGTAGCATCAGATTGCTCAGAATCATCAAACGTTCGATATGGTGGGTATAGCCAAACTGCAGGACTTTTTTGATAGAATCGTCGAGTATGGGAATGCCCGTCGAACCATCATACCAACTCGCAGTGAGACGGCGCTCGTGACCAAAAAAATTAGTCGTCTCCTGTTTGGGGCCGAAGTTTTGGTCGATGCCCCGAATAAATTCCCGCCAGCCTATGATCTGACGAACAAAGCCCTCGACTGAGGCGATGAGGCTTGGGTTGCGTGCGGTCTTAAAGGCCTTGAGCGTGGCGTCAATCACCTCGCGCGGTGTGATCAGACCAAGATTCAAGGCTGGGCTGAGAACGCTATGAAAGACGAAGGCCGACGATTTGGTGATGGCATCCTCGTAAGGACCAAAATCCGTCAGCTTCTCGTCCAGAAACTCGCGTAGCCACCTGAGGGCCTCGGCGCGACTCACGGTGTGAGAAAAATGCTTGAGTGAACCCGGATGATCACTAAAACGCTTGCCGACCAAAGTAAGGACCTCTTGGGTGGTCTTACTGGGCTTACTTGTCGGTACGTCTGGCAGCCGCATGCCCTTGGGGAGGCGCTTGCGATTTTCCGTATCAAAGCTCCAACGACCGCCGACCGGGTCCCCGTCAGTGGTCATCAGGATGTCGAGGCGTCGCCTTTGCCACTCGTAAAAGGTCTTCATGAAGGGCTTTTTAGTGCCCTTCAGATAAGCCTTAAAATCATCCCGCGCGGTGAGAAACATAGGCGACTCGTGCCACTTAATGGCGATGCCAGCCGCCTTGAGGGCCGCAGTGAGGCAGGCGGCAAAGGGGCGGTCCTCAATCTCAAACAGATCGACTTGCTTCAGGGACTCGGCCTTCAGGAGCTTGATGAGACGCGCTTCGTAGCTTTGGTTGTCGTCTCCAAGCTCCTGATAATAAACGGTAAAGACGTCTTCGCGCAGCTCGTCCCGGCGCTGCCTCATGGCTGCGAGGAACAGGGCAATCTTAGCCTTATGGAAACGAAAATAGGTGCAAAGTCCGAGATCCTCGGCCATATAAACGGGTTGATTCCGAAATGCTGCCAAGGCAGATTTTGGAAACAATTGATTACCTAAAAGAACTAGTACACTCTTTGTCATTTGGACCTCAGGTGACGGGCGTCGCGGTGCATACGCCTCCGATCCTCGATGGTATACTCAGTGACCATTCAATATATGCCTTAGGACTAGACGGTGCCGACAGTAATTTTTCCATTCGCTGACTATTGGTGGTTTTACCTAGCCTTCACTGCCTTTGTGCTGATGCTGCTGGTGATCGACCTTGGCGTCTTCCATCGCCATGCGCGAGCCGTATCCATCCGCGAATCGGCCGGGTGGAGTGTGGTGTGGGTGAGCTTAGCACTGCTGTTCAATGCGGGGCTTTATGCCTATGTGCATCATAAGTTTTCTAGCGATGCGGCCATGGCCGCAGCCACGGGTATGACGCCGGATACGGCGGCGAGCCGCGTGGCTCTTGAGTTCTTAACTGGATTCATCATCGAAAAGTCGTTGGCCGTGGACAACATTTTTGTGTTTGTCGTGGTCTTTTCTTTCTTTGCGGTACCGTCCATCTATCAGCATCGTGTCCTCTTTTTTGGCATTATGGGCGCCCTAGTATTTAGGGGGATTTTCATCGCCCTCGGTGCCGCTTTGCTGAAGTTTCACTGGGTGATGATGTTGGTCGGTGTGTTCCTGATTTTCACGGGGATCAAGATGATCTTCAGTCAGGATGAGGATCCAAATCCGGCAGATAATCCGATCATCAAGTGGGTCCAGCGTGTGCTGCCTGTCACTCCGGAGATCCATGGCCAGAGCTTTTTTAAACGGATAGATGGCAGAATTTATGCCACCCCGCTACTACTCGGCCTGATCTTTATCGAGGTGTCAGACATCGTTTTTGCGATCGATTCCGTACCGGCCATCTTTGGCATCACCAGAGAGCCGCTGATTGTTTACACGTCGAACATCTTCGCAATCCTCGGACTACGCTCACTCTACTTCCTGCTCGCTGGCGTGGTGGATAAATTTCATTACCTCAAATATGCCATCGCTTTGATTCTCGTATTTGTGGGATCGAAGATGACCTGGATCAGCAAGGTCATTGGTGAGGAACTGTCGATGGGATGGTCGCTGAGCATTATAGGTGGTTTCTTGGCTGGTGGGATTGTCGCGTCATTATTGGCTACGGCGCGTCAACCTAATGAGTAAGACACCCGGTCACTCGCTACCAAACCTGCATGCATGCGACACTTTACTGGCAGAGAAGACGATGCCGGCGGGTTCTCTTGGAGTGATCGAAGACATAGCGCGACGTCTTGCCTTCATCCACAATACGTTGAAGCCTGAGGTACTGCGCCCGACCATCATTGTCTTTGCTGCTGACCACGGCATTGCAGCGGAGGGGGTCAGCGCTTATCCGCAAAGTGTCACGGCGTCTATGGTGACCAATTTTTTGCGCGGAGGTGCGGCCATCAATGTGCTGGCGCGCCAGAGTCAGGCAGAACTTTTGGTGGTCGATGCTGGCGTCAATGCCAAGCTTGCGTCCCACTCAGGTCTGATCAGCGCCCGCGTCGGTAGTGGCACGCAAAACTTTCTCCACGGCCCAGCGATGAGCAAGGCTCAGCTTGAGACGGCTATGCTACATGGGCGCACATTGGTTAATGAGGTCTATGAGCAGGGGTGCAATACGATAGGCTTCGGCGAGATGGGCATCGCCAATAGTTCAGCAGCCGCTGTGATCATGAGTCAACTGTGTGGTGTTCCGTTACGCCAATGTGTGGGGCCGGGGACTGGTCTTGATGATCGGGGCTTGCAGCACAAGATCGCGGTGCTGGAGACGGCTATGGCCCGTGCTCCCAAGCTGAGTAAGCCCGAAGACGTGATTGCTTATTTTGGTGGCTTTGAGCTGGCCATGATGTGTGGCGCGATGCTTCGCGCAAGTGAGCTACGCATGGCGCAACTCGTAGATGGGTACTGTTCCACGGCAGCGTTCTTAGTGGCACACGCCATCGATCCGCATCTTGTTGACTACAGCTTTTTCTCCCATCTCTCGGCAGAGCCCGGGCATGCCCTGGCTTTGGAGCATCTAGGCGTGAAGGCTCTATTGCAGCTATCCATGCGTCTCGGTGAGGGCACCGGATGTGCGGTTGCCTTGCCGCTCCTGCGGATGGCCACGGCACTGGTGCGTGAGATGGCAACCTTTGATGAAGCGCAGATTGCGAAGGTATCACGCGCGGCAAAAGATGCGGGGAGCCAGCAAGACTGATGGTGACTTGGCTCCATCGCCAATTAGTATATCTCGCAGCTGCGACGATGTATTTAACGCGCCTGCGCATGCCTCGTCGCTTGACTGACGTCAATCCTAGCCTAAATCTTCTTGCACCATATTTTCCCCTCGTAGGCATGGTGGTCGGCGCGATCGCTGCCATAGTCTACCGCGCTACTGCAGTGGTCCTGCCAATTGATGTGGCAGTGATGCTCAGCATGGCTGCCACCATTTATGCGACTGGAGCCTTTCACGAGGACGGTTTTGCCGATGTGTGCGACGGCTTTGGTGGCGGCTGGAGCAAGGACAAGATCCTCATGATTATGAAGGACTCGCGTATAGGGGCCTTCGGCGCTGTTGGTATGGTAATCATTCTCGGACTTAAATATCAGGCGCTGTCTCATGTGAGCGATCACGAGATGGTATGGACTCTAGTAACAGCCCACGCATTGAGCCGCGCGATGCCAGTAGCGATGTCCCATTTTCTTATCAATGCGCGCGAGGATGCCGCACGTGTGGATTTGAAGCCTAGCTTTCACAACCAAACTTTTGGCCAAATGCTATTAGCACTGGCCTTTGGTTTGTTGCCCGTGGCAGCGAGTGGTCGGTGGCAGTTTCTGCTTCCGTTGCCGCTCATGGGGCTTATGACGTGGCATATGGGACGGTTTTTCAAACGTTGGATCGGTGGCTACACCGGCGACTGCTGCGGGGCTGTGCAACAGGTGACGGAAGTTGTCTTTTATTTGACGATTCTTGCTACGGCTAACTTGTAAAAAAAAACGCGGCCCGAGTGGCCGCGTCTAAATAAATTTAGTTTATAATCAGAGTCTTTTTGATTGGCACCACTCTTTGACAGGCGGTTTAGGATAGACTGGTTTGCCACGTTCTTTAATGATCTCCAGATCACCTTTACGCGCCAACGTTTCTTTAGTGAGCTCAGTGAATAACTTCGCAAGGCCTGCATCGCCATCAAACTGATTAGCGAGTTCCACTTTAGGCTTGGTCCACGTGAGTGATGCTTGCCAATTTTGCTTGGGGTCTTTGGTCTCGAAAATTTGGCGTGCCTCGGTATCAAGGTCAAACTTGGTGGCTCTGTGGTTGACTGTAAAAGACAGGCGAGAATCCATCAAAATATTGCGGCAACCGTCGCTGCGCATTTTCTTGGCCGCCTCAGAAGCCTCGGGCTGCGCCCAGGTAGCACCGGGGATAAAGTCATCGTTAAGGAATCCGTGATAAAAGCGGTAGGGCTTACCCTTGGCAGCGACATAGTCAAAGGCATCTTTCATCTGCTTGATCGCTGGGTCGCCGTCATTAGTCATGCGGGTTGGTAGCCCGTGGGACGCCATGAGAACGCAGGTAAGGCTAGAGGGTTTGTCACCAAATTTGTCTTTGACGTCGCGTATGATGACGTCGTGCAATAGGTCGCGAAATCTGGTGTCATTAGAGTACTCACGGTAGCCGATCACGTCGGCATCAAATTCTGGATGCTCCATCAAGTAGTCACGAACGTCTTCCATATTCTCGCCTTGTGAGGCCCAAGAGCATTGTGCGCCCTGGTTAAAGACGATGACTTTCTTGATGCCGTCCTTCTTGATTTGCTCCATGGTGTCTGCGATGAACGGCGTGGTGAAGTTGAAGCCGTAGTAAGTCTTGGCTTTGATACCCGCTTCCTTGAGAGCTGTGGCTAAAGCCTCAATTTGTTTTTGCGAGTTTTCGCGGTACTTGGTGGCGCCAATGATCTCGTACTGAGATCTAACTTCACCAACAGACAATTTGTATGCGGGATCACTGATCGCCGGGCGCACCCAGTAGGGCAGCGGTATGCCTACATTCTTCTGAAACGATACCTTGATGTAAGATTCGAGCTCACTGATGGAGTCGATGTCGCCGTGTGAGGCCAGCATGACAGCGATCGTTTCGTCCCCATCTGTAGCCGAGGCGACGCCGCTTTGGCCGGCATTGTTAGTGGTTTTGCAGCCGATCAGTCCGGTAGTGCCCAAGAGCGCTGCCATACCAACGAGCATGGCCCGACGCCTGAGTCCAAATGACAGAGTTCTCATAAGAGCCCCTTCTGACTTGTATGCGAAATGATGGTTTCCACTAGCATAACCGGCATTCGGGATAATGAGAAGGTTTGGGGTGAGCTAAAAATAAGTCATTGATTACGGATGCTTAGTGATAAATCTGGGGTGTTTGCAGCAAATAAATGTACATCGTATTGAAAATGATTCTCAGTTTTATTATAAAATAGACCGATAAGGAGATAGGTAGGTCTTAGGCCTTAAGTCTTCGCAGCGGAGTCACCTATGGTCGTGTGTCTGTGCAAGGGTGTTTCAGACAAGAAAATCAATGCTTTACTCGAAAACGGGGCAACCTGTCTCCGGGACGTGATGTCGTCATGTCAGGCGGGTAGCGACTGCGGCTCGTGCATCTGTCAGCTGAAAGAAATGGTCCAAAAATCCCGGCAGCGCCACGGTGGCTCCGGTGGCGGCGCTGCGGGAGATGTAGGCCAGAGCAAAAAGTGAGGCTTACTCGCCCTTTTTGATCTGCTCGCCTAGGTACGCCGTGCGACCCAGGTCTTTAATCAGACCGAGTTGAGCCTCGAGCCAGTCCACATGAGCCTCTTCGTCAGCCAGGATGTGCTCAAAAAGCTCCCTGGTAGTGTGGTCGGCGGCTTCAAAGCATACCTTGATGGCAGCCTTGAGGTTGGTCATTGCCTGGAACTCGAGCGCCAGGTCAGCCTGAAACTGCTCCTCAATCGTCTCACCGATGTTGAGCTTGCCCAACTTCTGCAGATTGGGGATGCCCTCAAGGAAGAGAATACGGTCGGTCAGAGCCTGGGCGTGCTTCATCTCGTCGATGGACTCAGCCCACACTTTGGCTGCGATCCGCTCGTAGCCCCAGTTTTTAGCCATACGCGCATGGAGAAAGTACTGATTGATGGCCGTGAGCTCCCCGGTCAGGATCTCGTTAAGGGCATCAATGACTTTGGAATCACCTTTCATCGTGTCACCTCTCAATTCTTCTAAGAGCTAGTCGGAGGCGCTTGCAACCTACCGTTGACAAAAACAATCGCTCACCTGCGGGATTAGTTCAACGATAAAGCTGATCCACTTAATTGTTGGTCGATGAAAGTTTTGATAATCGTCCCGGACTGTTACAGGCTAGCGTCGGAGGTTGCCTGGATTGTCGAGTGATTCATTAGTAAATGCTGGGGGTTCTGAGGCAACACCAACAATTAAGTGGGTCAGTTATGGTCTGATCAACCGCCGCATTTTTAATATTCCTTCCAATTGACATATATGTCGATTCAATGGAATATATAAGATATGAGCATACGTGCTGACATTGAGCTGTTCCATCTGCTCTTCATCAAGTCGTTCCTAACTACACAGGACAAATCGCTCGTTGTACTTAAGGGTGGCTGCAATCTTCGTTTCTTTATGGGTAGTAACCGATACTCTGAAGACATTGATTTTGACGTGGCAACTATAGGTAGAGAGCCGCTGAAAAAGCGTGTGGACAAGATACTAAGCAGCCACTCACTGCGCAATTCCCTGGCTACGCGTAAGATCCACATCATCGCTCACTCAGCACCCAAGCAGACAGACACCGTACAAAGATGGAAGGTCATGATACATGCCCATGGGCTCGATATTCCGACCAAGATCGAGTTTTCAAGGCGCGGTATTGATCGCGAAGGTACGGTATTTGAGTCGGTAGACCCTATGATACTTGCTGAATATCGGCTTACTCCCAGCTTTATCTCGCACTACAAAGCAAGTTACGCCGTCACGCAAAAGATTGAAGCCCTTGCCGGCCGGCCAGAAACTCAGGCTAGAGATATTTTTGATCTGGCGCATCTGTTTAACCGTAACCCGAATTTGGTTGTGAAGGCGCAAAAGTCTTTGATTGAAAAGGCTATTGATGCAGCCATAAGTGTCGACTTTGATCAATTTAGGGGACAGGTCGTCGAGTTTTTAACAGCTGAAGCCCAAGACTACTACGGAAGTGGGGAGGTTTGGGAAACTTTGCTGCATCAAGTTGTCGCCAAGGTACAGAGTATCTCAGCATGAACCTAAATCTAGCACTTGCTAAACTTCGTACCCTGGAGACCCCGGTGCTGAAGACCAACGACGTCGCCGCACACTTGGGCGTATCACCAGCGTCGGCCAGCAAGATGCTCGGGCGCCTGGCGGCGACCGGGCATCTCACGCGACTACAACGCGGCATGTGGCTGACACCGAACCAAATTTCGCCCTGGATTTTGCACCCATACTTGACCGATCCATCGCCGAGTTATCTGTCGCTTCAGAGTGCTCTCTTCCACCACGGTATGATCGAGCAGATTCCTACAACAATCCATGTCATCTCAACTGCCAAGACCAGAACTATCAAAACTCCAGTAGGCATCTATGCTGTCCATCAGGTGGCTCCACCATTTTTTTGTGGTTTCGAATCTTTTGGTGATGGACCTGCACAAATGGCCACACCGGAAAAAGCCTTAGTGGATTTCTTCTACTTTCGGCCAGCAAAAAGCCGCGCTTTCCGCGCGCTACCAGAAATCGAGATCCCAAAAAGTTTCAAGTTTAAGCGCATCGAGATGTACACAAGATCGATATCATCACCAGCGCGGCGATCACTGGTAATCGCCGCGTTAGAGGAGCTTTTAGCGCGGGTACGCTAAGCGTTTTAAGTGAACACTCCTGACCGGCTCAAAACAAGTACCGCGGCACCTGTCGAAGGCTTGGTTTTCCGGTTTTTTACCTAAGCTGAGGCCGTGACAAGCAAGCCTTGCTAGTGATGTGAATTTTGTTACCACCACGCACAAATTCTTTACTTGCATCGTTCAATTTACTGATCACAGTGCAAATTACCGATATGACTTGAATTTGCTGGGTATTCAGAATCAGCCTTGCCGCTATTTGCAGCTTGTTGTCGCGCGACAGTGCTCAGGGTGGTCATAATTTGTTACCAAAATCCTGGCGACATGCTTAGTCTGCCGTAAAAATTGAGATTGCCACCAAGTGCGATAAGCCTCTTTAAATAAGAACAAAAAAGCAAGATCAACCGCGAAACATCTGGTCTGGCACGTTTCCTGCCTTACTCCCTTTTGAGAGCATTAAACAAGATGTCGCTCTTCAGAGGAGTGCCCATGTCATTCAATCCCTACCTTCATCACGAGTATCTCCGGAGAACCATTCCCGGCGTGCATAGTCGCTGCCGTCGCTGCGGTGGCGGCCCAGTGATAAATTCTCTCACAGGGTCAGACCACTGTCTAAATTGTAGAAACCACCTTGTATCACAGCCGTTCTTCCGCTTTGGTGATGTTGTAAGTACCATCAAACGCGTGATCAAAAAATTCACCTCTGTATTCCGAGGCATGCTAACTGTCACGTCCCAGGTATCCAGCTCCACCTAGTCCCCAAGGAGTTCGGTCCCTCGGGAATTCATGGAGATTATGGTCGCTGCGCCGTCGCAACAAAACAAAGTGTGATTATCAGATGGCGGCTTTGTGCGCTAAGCAGGATAACTGGCTTGCTATGCGCACATGGCTTTAGATGTGGCGCGATCATGACTCTTGATTATGACTTCTGATTGATTGGAATATTTCATGGCGATACTCAAAAAAAAACGAAGAAGAAGCTAAACGATTATCTACCGCATCAGGTCGGCCAAGGGATCGGACGCTGCGCCGCGATAAAGTCCGTCACATAGGCAGCAGTCGGATGCTTAACGAGGTCAGCAAAACTACCTTGCTGCAATATTTTGCCATCGTTCATCATCACAATCTGGTCGCCAAGGTAGGCCGCCTCGGCTAGATCGTGGGTGACGATCACGACCGTCTTGTGGAGCATAGTGAATGCTTCCTTTAGATCTGTCTGTAAGTCAGCGCGGATCATAGGATCCAAGGCTCCCATCGGCTCATCGAGCAGAATAACAGGGGCATCGAGGACTAGGGCGCGTATGAGACTAATGCGCTGCCTCTGACCACCCGAAAGTTCCGATGGGAAGCGGTCCATGAGATCGGCCGTCAGTTTTGTAATCTCTAGTAGGTGCGGTAGGCGCGCCTCTGCAGCGGGCTCCTCTTTGAAGTAGCGCGCTGCCAGTAGGATATTTTGCCGCGCCGTCAGGTGAGGGAATAAACCACCGTCCTGGGTGACGTAGCCGATCTTGCGGCGTATCGCTTGAACAGATGCCGGGCTCAAAATCACACCATCGATCTTGATGTGACCCTGAGTCGGCCAAATTAGACCCATAAAAAGACGCAGCAGCGTCGATTTACCGCTACCACTTTGGCCGAGCAAGATGGTGGTCTTACCCCGCGGACAACCGACGCTAACAGGTCCCAATACATTGTTGCCGTTGAAGGCCTTGGTAACGGCGATGGCTTCGATCATATTGACGCCAGTTGGAGCGTCGGGGGTTGGGATCGCCATGGGGTCCTCGCGAGCTTGTGTCAAAACGTCAGTTCAGTGAAGCGATTAGATACGCATAGCTGGCTGATATTTTTACCAGATCTTGGGCCGATCACCTAGTGATTGATCCCGTCGCTGATCCGCCACGGCGGTCCCGCCTGGACCGTGCCGCGTGAGCGCCGCTTAGTGGGCCACGGTGGCTTGATTTTCCCCATAAAGCACTTGAGGCCAGCTAGCCGATGTGGCGCCGCCGCAGCCCGGAATGGTTTCGCAGTGTCCGCGCTCGTTATCTGCGTACCAAGTCGCGCAGTGGCCGCAGTCGTAGCCATAGCCTTCCGTGTAGCCGTAGCAATCAGGGGCGTCCTGACAAGAGCGGGTTCCGGGGTCAAAGTACTTGCAGGTACCGCAAACGATATACCCGTCCATAGCTAGGCTGGCGGATCCTAAACCTGCCATGAGTACTGTGGTCAATACGACGATTCGACACAATAAAGTCTTCATAAAACCCTCACGTCCTGTTGCACTAGAATCACTTTTCTAGGTTCGACACATCTGGGTGGCCCTTAAATCAGGGTTCCCAAAACGGTCAAGCAGTAAACAGGAAACGCGCCTGTGGTCAGCCGGTTAGCTGACTCAATCACAGGATGCGGGCCCAAACCGCCTTCAAATACCTACCCTCGCTGACATGGGCCAGGAATGGGTGATCCGGCGCAGCGCCACTGAGACGGAAGATTTGCGCTTCCCGTTGCTCGTCACGCGCCGCATTTTTAATAGTGGCGATAAAGTCGTCTTCACTGATGAGACCACTGCAGGAGCAGGTGAGCAAGATGCCGCCAGGTTTCACTAGCGGTAAGGCTAAGCGGTTTAAACGCCAATATTCATGCAACGCTGCGTCTACCTTGTCAGCCGAGCGCGTTTGTTTGGCGGGATCTAGGATCACGACATCGAAGCGATCACCGCGCTTGGCCGCCTCGCGCATATACTCGCTGGCATCGGCGGCAATAAAGTCGATAGCGACACCATTGAGCGTGGCATTGGCGCGCGCTGTGGTGAGCGCCTCGGCCTCGTCCAAGTCTACTCCGATGACACTTTTGGCTTGGCCAATCACTTTGGCATAAAGCCCGAAGCCACCTGTGTGGCAACACACGTCGAGTACATCTTTGCCCGCGCATAGACGCGCAAGCTGCAGTCTGTTCTCGCGCTGGTCGGCAAAGAAGCCGGTCTTGTGTTTAGAGCCAACAGCTACGTGAAAGCGTACGCCTTGCTCCTCGATCACCACGGGATCCGGAGCCGGCATATCCCAACAGTCAAAGGACTCCTGTTTTTGGATACGCTTCTCGGCAAACCAGTAAACGCACGCCTCAGGAAAATGAATGAGAAGTAGGGATTTTATGAGCTCCCGCTGACGAAACATCCCCGCTGACGTGAATTGTATCGCCAGCACACCGCCCAAAAGGTCAACGATGAGGCCGCTGAGTCCGTCACCCTCGGAGTGAATGAGACGCATGCCCGTGGTTTTCTCAAAGAGACCTAGCTGACGCCGCCACTCGATAGCGCGCTCGATTCTTGCGGCAAAAAATCCAGCGTCCACCTGCTCCGTCGGATCCGTCGTTAACAGGCGGACGCCGATGCGTGAGTGCCCGTTATAAAAACCACGGCCTACGAATTTACCGTCGACCCCCAAGACCTCGACCAAAGTGCCAGGAGGAATACGCTCCGTGGGCTTAGCCACTGCGCGCGCGAAGATCCATGGATGCTGAATCTTGAAGGGTTGCGTTAAGCGCACTGTTGGTAGCGGGGCAGACTCTGTCATCACTTATCCTCGAGGCCTAGAGACTCCCGCAACCTAGTCGCAGCCAATGCCCGGGGCAAGCCGAAATCCCCAGCCCGTGGGCATGAAGTCAGGTCAAGTCGTACGCAACGCAGCGCAATGCCCAGAGAATATGAGCGATCCGACCCATAGAGGTGGTCGCCGATGATGGGGAATCCGTGGCGGGACAGGTCAAATCTAAGCTGATGGGGGCGGCCCGTGTGGGGGGAAAGTTCCCATAGGAGGGCCGGACCGTCCGGTAAGGTGACCAGGGCGCGTGGTGTCGCCGTGGTCACCGAGGGCTTACCGTGAGGGCTTAGGTACGCGCGCTTTTTGCCGCGCATCATGACGCACTCCCACTGGAGTGGGTGGTTGAGTGGTAGCGCGTCGCCAACGGTCGTGAAGGCCTCGTAGGTCTTGTGGACTTTGCGCTCTTCAAACCACAGATTGGCCACCTTGTGGGCAGGAGCATCTTTAGCAAATAATAAAAGCCCCGTGACCTCTAGGTCGAGCCTGTGCACGGGCCATAGGCGCACGCCTAGCTGCGTCTCCAGCACGCGGCCGACACAAGGCCTCGCGTCGGACTCCCCGAGACGCGAGGGCACGCTGAGCCATCCCGGCGGCTTATCGACGGCAACGAAGTGCTCGTTGGCAAAGGCAACACTAAGGCTAAAGTCGGTCACGCGCCTAGTCTCACATCGTCTCAAAGCGTTCCAAACATCCGGTCACCGGCGTCACCAAGACCGGGGATGATATAAGCCTTTTCGTTGAGTCCCTCATCGATGACGGCCGTATAGATCGGTACATCGGGGTGATGCTCTTGGACGAAGCTCACACCCTCGGGGGCGGCGAGTAAACAGACGTATTTTATGGACTTGGGTTTTTGCTCTTTCACACGGTCAATAGCCGCAACGGCCGAGTGACCAGTGGCGAGCATCGGATCGACGATGATGACGTCGCGCTCAGGCATATTGGGCGGCATCTTAAAATAGTATTCCACAGCCACCTGCGTCTTTGGCTCGCGGTAAAGTCCGATGTGCCCGACATGCGCCGATGGGATCAGTCGTAGCATGCCGTCGAGAATACCGTTGCCTGCTCTCAGAATCGACACCAAGACGATCTCTTGGCCCTTAAGTACAGGCGCTCTCATCTTTGCTATCGGTGTCTCGATATCTGCCAGGGTCATGGGCATATCGCGCGTGACCTCATAAGCGAGTAACATGGCAATCTCGCCAGCGAGGCGTCTAAACTTACTGGTGCTGGTCTCCTTCTTGCGCATGATCGTCAGCTTATGCTGGACCAGCGGATGCTTGATGACAAAAACGTTACTACCCGCTGCCGCTGATTGCGTCATAGATTCACTCAGCTCCCAAATAAGCCGTAACATAGGCCATGAGATATGTTCGGACTAAAACACCGTCCCATCACTAGCCAACCGGATAGGTGGCTCGGCGTCAGCGCGCAAACCAGCCGCCAACTTACGTCCGGCACTCCAAGTACCACCCTGCATAATTTTAGCAAGCGGTAAGTCGGCAGCCGCCTTGCCAAGCTTGTCTCTAATCACAACAGCAAGCTCATCGAGTAGCGAAATCGTGAGCGCGCGCCACTCAATGATCACCTCGGAGTCGGCCTTGTGCGTCTTGCTCGCAAGCTCCGCGTCTTTGATCCCGATGACTCCAGTATCGATCAATAAGCCGCCGTTACGGTATTCGGCAAGACCAGTCAACTCATCGAGACCACCGATCTCCAGACCAGCGTCTTCTAGAGGCTCAACCAAAGAATAGGTAAGCCACTGCGATAGCTTATGAAACGGCACCAAACCGTGGCCGTGATCTGTGGTCGGCAAAGCAGCATGGTGCCAGACGTCACCGAGCATCACACCACCGAGCGAGGCGCGGCCTGGCCAGATATTGCCTAGGCCCTCTAACACAACCGACAATACTTTGCGTGCCGGTAGCTTGTTGTTACCTGCATGCGTGACTAAATAATCGTAGGCATTACCCAGACGTGGTTCAATGTCACCAAAGTACTTTTTGTTTACAGACACGGCGTGCTCAAGTTTATGCAATAAGTTGAGACGTCCGTCGAGACCTAGCAGACGATTCTGTGGCGTGACCTGAAAGTATTTTTCAAGATCACGCTTGGTAATGCTACGCAACGTCGGATTATCGACCACCAGCGGATTTTCCGGATCACTGGCAAAGCCGCCATCCATAAACATATCAAAGCTCGCCAGGGCGAGTCCCTCGGAGCGCCCTACCGCCTTACCGGTCAACGGGTCCGTGTAGCGCCACGTCGGACCAGCGCCGGCGTCGAGCAGTACGCTGACTATTGCCAATTCGATCCGACTTTTGGCAGCAGCGTCTGGATCTAAAGCGCCCAACTTGTCGTTGAGCATCTTCAGTCGCTCGTCACCAAAATGGCGCCACCGGCTGTGATACGGAATACTTAGATCGGGATAATTCGACCTCATCTCCTGCACCACCAGGTCGGCCGCCTTCTCTAGCTTGGAACGCTCGAGTTTGAAGTGTGGCGACTCTCCGGTTAGCACGCGGTCAGTGATCTTCGCACACTGCTCGCGAATGCCTTTGGGGGATCTGAGATACGTTACGCTTTCTTTGCTCTCGCTTTTGACTTCTGTTGTATGCGACATGACTCACTCGTCGAGACCGCGACCTTTTTTAACACCCAGGTCTTTGGCCTCAGGCACTTGGCCTGGGGTATAGTATCCGGCTGCCACCTTGGCATCCATCTCCACCTTAGCATCGGCAGGAATTAGCTCTTTCGGAATCTCGACCCGCTCTTTGATGGTCACTCCTGCCCTTACAATCGCCTCGTACTTCATATTGCTCATTGAGACAAATTTATCAATTTTTGAAATTCCCAACCAATGTAAAATATCTGGCATCAGCTCCTGAAACCGCATGTCGGTGACCCCGGCGACACACTCAGTTCGCTGAAAGTACTTGGCCGCGGTGTCTCCGCCCTCCTGCCGCTTGCGGGCATTATAGACTAGAAATTTTGTGACCTCACCTAGTGCTCGCCCCTCTTTGCGATTATACACGATGAGACCCGCTCCGCCCTCCTGAGCGGCCGCAATGCAGACCTCGATGCCGTGAGCGAGATAGGGACGACAGGTGCAAATATCTGAGCCGAACACATCCGAGCCGTTACACTCGTCGTGGACGCGGCAGGCCAAGACTTTTTTAGGATCGGGCATCGTTGTGACGTCGCCAAAGAAGTAGGCTGTCATGCCCCCAATCGGCGGCAAGAAGATCGGCATATCGGGGCGGGTAACTAATTCGGGAAACATGCCGCCGGTGTGTTCAAAAAGGGAACGACGCAGCTCGGCCTCATCAACCTGGAAGCGCTCGGCAATCCCTGGGAGGTACCAGACTGGATCGATGGCCGCTTTGGTGACTAACACCTCGCCGTTTTCGCGCAAGATGTGGCCGTCCGGTTTAAGGCGGCCAGCGGCAATAGCGTCGCTAAATTCTGGCATATTGATATGGGCGCGCGTCACAGCGATGGTCGGGCGGATGTCGTATCCCTGCTCGAGTAGCGGTCGGAACGAGTCACTGATGAGATGCCCCCAGGGATCAAGCGAAACAATCCGTTTTGGATCATGCCACTGAGGGTAGGGGCCGATACTTGCGGCCGGAGATGTATTGGTGAGATCGGGGATGTGCACGGGATCCAGCGAACCGGCAGCAATGGCCAAGGCACGGTAAACGGCATAGGAGCCTGAATGCGCGCCGATCACATTGCGTTGATTTGGATTAGTTACCGTGCCAATGATGGGACCGCGCTCGGCGGCGGTCGCTGCTCCCCAATTGACGGGAATATGTTTGGCACCACGCTCGGGGTGCGACGTGAGCTTGATGTGCGTGAGTTTCTTTTTCTTGTTGGTCTTCGGTTTATCGGCGTCGGTCATGACTCGTCCCTTAGTCGCTACAGTGTGATTCTTCCGATTGAGTGCTTGAGTCAGTTGCTCTTAGCTCATCCAATTTTGCGCCGCAGTGGCCGACCACTTGCTAGTCAGCTTGATGAGATGGGTCCAAAAATCGAGCGCGCTACGCCCCGTGATGTCGCCATGCCCAAACTTAGATGCTTTAGTGCCACCAAACGAGAACGGCTCCCGCGGCACAGGCACGCCTATGTTGATCCCAATCATGCCGCTGGTGGCGTGGTCGGTTACCGTGCGCGCGACGCGCCCGTTGGTGGTGAATACGGAGACGGCGTTACCGTAGGCGCTGGTAGCCTCGAGAGCGAGCGCTGCCGAGAGATCAGGTACACGGACTATAGTGAGCACTGGACCGAAGATTTCCGTCGTCGCGCATTCCATGCCGGGGCTTGCGTGATCGATGATGGTTGGTGCCAGCCAATGGCCCGCCGCACTGCCACTGGGCGGCGTGACGCGGCGTCCGTCGAGAATGATTTTGGCGCCGTCTTTTTCGGCGCGGCCGATGATGTCGGTGATACGCGCCTTAGCCGCGGCATCGATGATCGCACCCATTTGCTGATCTTTACCAAGTTTGAGAGAGGATGCCCGTTTGACCACGGCGTCGATGATGTGATCGACCTTGCCTACGGCGATGAGTAAACTCGCTGCCATGCAGCGCTGGCCCGCACATCCCGTAAACGAATCGACGATACCCTGCACGCTAAACTCTGGGTCGGCATCTGGGACCACGATGACGGGATTTTTGGCGCCGCCGAGGGCGAGCGCTCTTTTACCTAAACTAGTTGCACGCTGGTAGACGGCCCGCGCCGCTGGGGTCGACCCGACAAAGCCAACCGCCGCCACTTCTGTCGCGTCAATCAAAGCCTCCACCGTCTCCTTACCACCGTTGATGACGGAGAAAACGCCGGCGGGATATCCCGCAGCGATAAAAATCTCCCCCATTTTTTGTGAGGTCAGGGGGACTTTTTCCGATGGTTTGAGGATGAAGCAATTACCAACCGTGAGGGCGATTGGGATCATCCAGAGGGGGACCATCGCCGGGAAGTTAAACGGCGTGATGCCGGCCACCACGCCTAGGGGGCGACGCTGTATTTGGCAGGTGACACCCTGACTCACCTCCATGGAGCCACCGTCATCCAGGTTTTGCAGGCTGAGGGCAAACTCGGCGACCTCAATGCCTTTGAGTATACCGGCGCGCGCCTCGGCCACAGTCTTGCCAGACTCACTCGCGGCCAAGGCTGCTAGGTGATCCAGGTGGGTGAGCATCAGCTCGCGCCACCGAAACAAGGGCGCCGAACGTTCCTTGAGTGTCAGGGCCCGCCAGGCCGGAAAGGCGGCAGCCGCAGCGCGGGCGGCCTCCTGCACTTCGCTAGGCGTACTCATGGGCACATGGCCGATGAGACTGCCGTCGTGGGGGCTATGGAGCGCCCGCATCGGCCCAGTCGAGGGGCGCCAGCTCCCACCGATCAAGTTGCGACAGGTGTAGGGCTCGCTGCTAGCGGCAACGGCGGCATCATTGGTCATGACGGCTCCCAAAGTCCAAAGTGAGGCTATCTTAGGCTCTCAATGCACACTGCGTACCAAAAGCTTCGTAACTAAAAAATCTGCTGGAGTTTCCCTATTGTTGTGATAAACGCCCGGGCTCGGCAAGAACATTCTATAGACCGGCCGCGCGAGGCCAGGGGACAGTCGGCTCATGTCTAACCAACAACCTAAGATTATTGGCGTCTCAGGGGGATCTGGATCCGGCAAAACCACCCTGGTGCGGATGCTGCGTGAGCGTTGCCGCGAGCTGCTTGGACTCGACTTGCTCGTGCTGCAAGTGGACCACTACTACAACGACATGGCCCACCTACCGGAAGACGAGCGTGATGCGCGCAACTACGATCATCCCGACGCCTTTGACACCGCGCTACTAAGTCAGCATTTGAGCCAACTCCTGGCCGGAAAGTCTGTGGCGCGCCCCACCTATGACTACGCTACCCATACAAGGACAGCGGATACAGTCGAGATCAAGCCGGCGCCGATCATCGTCCTCGACGGTATCTTGACACTGCACTGGCCAGAAATTCGCGACCTCCTGACCCTATCGGTCTATGTAGATGTTGATGACGACGTACGCTGTCTGCGCCGCTTGCGCCGCGATATTCGCGAGCGCGGCCGTAACGTGGACGGCGTCATCCATCAGTATCTGGCTACCGTGAAACCCATGCACGACAGTTTTATCGCACCGCAAAAGCTGGTTGCCGACATCATCGTCAGCTGGATGAACTATAACGAGCGGGCTGTGGCTATGTTAGCGGGAATGGTAGCTGCTTGGGGCGGAGGAGGAGCGAGCACCCGGTAGCCAGATGCTCGCGATTCGTCGTCTAAATCAAAGTGCTTTAGCTTTCACTTGACCTGTCAGTGCGTCGCGGCACTGAGGGCCGGCTTTGTCTTTGTTAGCTTTGAGACAGCTGTGTAGCTTAGCCGGATCGCTCTTGTCCACTTTGCAGTACTTCTCGGTCTCAGCCTTGCAAGCGTCGGTGTAAGGCGCTGCTTTAGCTTCGAGCTTCTTGCCTTCAGCCTTAACTTTGTCGAGGGTAAGGCCGCTTTCGCCTTCCTTCTTGTCACCACCGGTAGAGGTACATGCCGCAACGCCAAGTACAGCCGTCAACATCAGGGACCAACCCATACGCATACTCGATCTCCTTGGTTTCACTAGTCGTAACTGGGATTTATGTGTCCCTATGATAGCAGAGAGCCGCGGCTTTGCCAAAATTTGGCCCGGTCATGGGTACCCGCATTCACCCGCGGGAACACGGCTGGGTACGGACCTTTGCCAGCTTTTTCTTGAGGGTAGCGAGCCAGCTATCAGCGCTAATTGGTTTGGTGTTGATGGGGCTAAAGGGCAGGTACTTAAATGGGGCAGCCCAGGGCTGCATCTTGGTGATGCTGGCCCAGATCTGATCAGTCATCGGTTTGGTCGTCTCGCGCTCGCCGAGTTTGGCGTAGTTGATGAGCTGCTCCAGCTGCTTATCACTTAGTTTAGCTAGGAGGTCGGCCAGGAATTTGCGGCCTGGTTCTGAAATTTGCACGGTCTTCAGCGTGGCGGGCTCGATGGTGTCAAAGGCGATCACCTGGACCGTGCAGTCGCTGCGTTCAGGTCCGGCCCAGTTTTTCCAAATCGGCGCATGATCCCAGAAAAAATGACTGAGCGACGGTGGTACATCGACGCCGCCGTCTTCAAGAGCCTTCGGCAGCTTGAAGGCGCCCAGGGTGGCTCCTAAGTCGGAGACAAGCATAAAGCGCTGGTCCTCGGGACATTCAGCCAAGGTCTTGGCCTTGATGCCGCAGTGAAGGCGCTGGTTGCTGCGCCTATTGTCGACGTGTTGCAAGATAGCCATTAAGAGGGTCAGCCCCTCGCGCGCCAGCATCTGCTCGCGATCTTGTGAGATGTAGGCGGCAGTTAAAGCCTCGTCAAAGCCCCAGCCCTCGATCTCCTTGCCGTCCACCGCAGCCACAGCGTCGGTGTCGCTGAAGCCGATTTCAATCATCGCAGCATCAAACTCGCGCCTGGCCATGACCTCGCTGGGGTTCTCGGCAGATCGACGGTAAGCGTTACCGTAGCCAAAGGGATCTTGGGGGCAGTCGTCACAGATGACTTTTTTAACTGGATAATCGCAGTCGGCGTAGTACCCAAGCGCCTGCAGTAAACGCGCGGTAAAGGGTTCGTGATACACCTCGGCATTGGTGCGTCCGTACTTGACCTTAAGTGATCTCCCGGTGGCATCGACACACTTGAATTTAGGCGTCCAGCCGGCGCCGCCACCGTCGCGTTTGGGAGGCGCGAATTTACAGGTGACGATGTCGTCCGGGGCAAAATCCCGACAGCGGGGCCCAGGTCGTGTCAAATCCTGACCCTCGATCGCGACCTCAGGTGACGACCAGATTCTGGCCGTTTTGATAAACTCTTGCCGCTCAGCCTGTCCCTTAAGATCGACGGAGCCCTTAGGTGCCGCGGCGCTTTGGCGGTCGAGTGATTTGCACGAGGGGAGCAGAGTCATGGCACTTGCCAGTAGTGATCCCACTAAACTGAGTCTCATAAGCATCAGTCACTGCTCCCTGTGTGGACATTAATTTTCTGGCCTTACTTGATCTCGTAGTTATACAGCACTTCGCTCTTTTCGTTAATAAAGCTGAGCTGGATCGCATCATCAGTAAATGTTGCGTAGCCGAAACCAAGTTCATTAGTCGAGTAGTAGCGTAGGGTGTCCTTTTGGCTGGCGATCTTGTCTTTGTAGGGGATTTTACGCTCAGCGGCTGCACCAGCGACTACCGTAGTGATCCCGCAAGGGAGCTGATTCACTTGCATGAGATGCTCATGACCTGCGAGATAAAGAGCTTTATGCTTGCACAGGAGTGGCTCTAGTGCCTTGCGCAGTTTCTTTTGCGACTTGCCCTCAATAAAATCGAGGAAGCCATGGTCACCGACGCTGTAGATGGGGTGATGACCAAGGACGACACGCCAGCGTGCCTGGGAGTTTTCAAGAGCTTTGGCTAACCACTGAATCTGTTCCTGATCCTTGCGGTACGTGTTGGTGTCGAGCGCGAAGAATTCGACGTTACCCTCGGTAAAGCTATAGTACCGGGCGGGCATGCTCCACTTTTTCGAAATCTTAGAGTACTCAATCTGAGCCCGCATACCTGCAGGTCCGGAGTGCATATCGTGGTTACCGAGAATCACGTTAAACTTGAGGTCAAGATTGCGCAGCGGCTCTTCAAACTTGGATTGAAACTGCGGATCATCCACCGAGGTGACGCCGTCTGGATAGATGTTATCACCGAGCATGAGCCCAAAATCGCAACGATACTTAGCACAGTGCTCCGTCATCGCAGCGGCCGTGGCTCTTTGCTCGTCATTGCCCTTACCGGAGTCGCCAAAGAAGAGCACTTTAATACCGTCATTTGTCGTCAGCACGTGATCTTGGTGCGCAAGCTCGAGACTCGCACCGTCGTGCCCGCCGCAACCGAGTAAGGTCAAGCCAGCTGTCGTTAACAAAACTTTGCCGATGCTGCTGGAACTCAAGTACCGCATATTTGACCTCAGTAGTTGATAAAAGTTCTCATTTTGAGTGACACTAACCAATATTGGCCGCGAGTCCAATCGCAAATTGGATGGTGGCACTGGTCGCGTTAGACGGAAGAGGCGGGGGCACGTTATGAGGCAGAGTCGAACTCAAATGACGCGCATAGTGATCCTTACGACGAGCTTGTTTATGGCGTGTAATACCGTGAAATTCGGTGGCAATAACGAAAAACGCCAGGCTAACCCACCGACTTTACCACCAGCCTCCGTAACGGCCCCTCAACTGCCACCCCTTGCAAGACCGGCGCCTTGTAGTAGGGATTACGAGGTCCCGGCGACCGCCAATCCTTACCTAGCGGGTGCCGCATCGGGTACGTCAATGACCTATACACTCACCAATGGGGACCCTCAGTCGCCAACCGATCGTGCTCCGGAGCAGGCGCCAGTTTTGGTCACGCCTACGGATCCTAGTTGCTTTAAGCCAGGCGCCATCCTCGCCTTCACCGTAGCAGGCTCGATCACCCACAATCAGTCCAGGGAGCAAAGTAGCGCCGATGGCAATACGGCTGTCATCGTGTCGCATCAACTCGGTGCGGTGAATGGCATCTCCGACATCAAGGCACCCATCGATTCTCTGGTCGGAGTGTTCCTAGGGGCGAGCGATCCGCGTGGCAGCGCGGCGCCTTCGAAATTAGATTTTTCCACGGTCGCCAGCCGGGACTATCTGACCATTGAACCCAAGCTCGGTCAGCTATTCTTTATTGGCAAAGGTAAAACGGCGACCGGTACCAATAGGCAGGTGGTGGTGCCGTTGGGAGCCACGCGCCTTTATTTCGGCACGATGGACACTTATCAGTGGAACAACAACATCGGTGGCTTGCGCGGTGCCATCATGACGGTGCGCTAAGATCGTGCCACCTCGCCAGCGTCTGCACCGTGAATCACGAACGACATAGCAGGTGTCGTATGCGCAGCGGACCACGCTCCGTCCTTTGCTAGGGCAATCCAGCCGTAGGACCGGCCACGCATCTCAGCCTCGCTAAAGGTCGTTTGCGCTGCTGTCTCTAGTGACATACCGTCGCGGCATCGCGTTTCGATGCGCGCTGCCACCGCATCATCGATAATTTGCTCGCCGATGCCAGTCGCACTGATAGCCGCACATGCGGAGGCGTAGGTACCTGCGACCGTGGCTGAATCGCTGACGCGTCCCGGAGTTTCAAAGCCGCGGCCACCGGTCGATGTGCCCGCATAAAGTTTGCCGTCGGCGGTTAAAATCAAGCAGCCGACGGTGTCGCAAGTTGCAGTATTTTTTTTACTAACCCACTGCGTGAGCCGGGCTGGTGTCACCGGTGATGCGACCGGTACGCCCAGCTCCCTTGCCAGGAGTTCCACTCCGGGGGACGCCAGGACGCGCGCATCCGCGTGTTGCAGCTGATGCGCTAGTACCGATGGATGGAGCATATCTGTGGCGCCGATCACGCCAGAAAAAGTTTGGCTCGCACCAGTCATAACAGCGGCCGTCATGCGCACACAGCCGTCTGCCTGCAGGGCAGAGCCGCGGCCGGCATTGAACTGCGGATCGGCCTCCATGGCTTTTAGACAGGCGAGCAAGACGTCCGCGGCACTTGTCCCGCTGAGTATCGATGCTCGTGCAGTCCGAGCGATCTCTACGAGAGCGGCTGTGGCTCTAGCAACAGCATCTGGACTTTTGGGATCCTGGCCTCCAGCGCCCCCGTGCAGCGCGACGATAGGGGCATGAAAGGTACCGTGAGCGATGTGCATTGTGATTTGCCTCCCTCTGTCAGGGGTTATAGCATGCTGTTCAAAAGGTCTAGAGTCGACTTGGGGCGCGACGGTAGTTTTTAGGGAGACGAGTATTGAAGCAGATATTCAACGATGCATATGCAGCCTATGTCCAGCAACGTGGCCTCACAACGCGTGAGCGACTCGATCAGATCAATGCAGTTAAGAAAGCGATCTTGGCCAATCGCGAGACCATCGTGGAACGGGTGATGGCTGAGGTCGGTAAATCCCGAACCGACGCCCTCATCGCTGAAATAGTCGGCACAGTAGATTGGTTGGACTGGCTGGAGCGGCGTGCCGTCCGCATATTGGCTGATGAGAAAGTACCGACACCGATTACGCTACTTGGCAAGAAGTCGCGTCTCTACCATGAACCCTACGGCGTGGTTCTCATCATCTGTCCCTGGAATTATCCCTTCCACAATGCCATCACTGGCATTGCAGCTGCCTATGTGGCGGGTAATGCCGTTATCTATAAGCCCTCGGAACATGCTCCTTGTCAGGGCCTGGTCGAGGACATGTTGGCGGCGGCGCCTTTAATGAGGGCTGCGGTCAAAGTTGTTTATGGCGACGGTAAGGTCGGCAGTGACCTCATCGACCAAAAACCAGGCAAAATCTTTTTCACCGGTAGCTGCGCTACGGGAGAAAAAATTATGACGCAAGCCGCACGGCATTTGATCCCTGTTGAGCTGGAGCTCGGTGGCAAAGATCCTATGATCGTGTTTGCCGATGCGGGACTCAAACGGCCGGTGGCCGGTGCCCTATGGGGGGCCTTTACGAACGCCGGTCAATCCTGCAGTGCAGTCGAGCGGCTCCTAATTGAAGACAAAGCGCATGACGCTTTTGTCGCTAAGTTGGTCGAAGAGGCGCGTAAACTCCAGGTCGCCGAGGGCGACAGCAAAGGCAACGTTGATATCGGGCGGATGACGGTAGGATTTCAGCGCGACAAAGTGGTGGCCCACGTCAAAGACGCGCTGGACAAAGGTGCCAAGCTCGTGTTTGGCCAGCTGCCGACCACGGATGATTTGTTGGTGCGCCCGATTATTCTCACTGACGTGACACCTGACATGCAGGTCTGGCGCGACGAAACCTTTGGGCCCGTGCTCCCCATCATGAGGTTCGGTGATGAGGGTGACGCGGTGCAGCTAGCTAACGATAGCGACTACGGACTGTGTGCTAGTGTGTTCACTGCTGATCAAGCGCGTGCAGATCGGATCACGCGGGCTCTCGAGGTGGGTGGCGTCTCAGTTAACAACGTCAACATGAGTGAAGGCAATCCGGGTCTGCCATTTGGTGGCTATAAACGCAGTGGTTTTGGTAAATTGAGGGGCCCTGAGGGCTTACGCGGATTTACCCGTAGCAAAGCCGTTTTGATAGACGCAACTGGCGATAAAATAGAGGCTAATTGGTATCCCTATACGCCGGGCAAGTATGACCGATTTGTGCGCTTTATAGGGGCTCTCTACACAGCGCATTGGGGGCGACTGGCACGCATCGCTTGGACGGGTCTCCGGCTCGAGGCTTTTGCGCAGAAACCGCGAGAACCGAAAAACTAGCCGATCTCGATCACCATCTCACGACCGTCGATCAGACGGTCGACATAGATATTGCGGAACTTGCCGGTTGGATCCCAGAGGTCGCGGTAGGCTAAAAATTTGGCCCATTCCGGATAGAGTGATGTCGGATTTTGATAAAACATCTTGCCCCAATGCGGTCGCCCACCAAGGGCGAGGAGTTGCGTCTCCATCGCTCGGAAAAACTCCTCGTAGCCTTTAAATGCGGTATGCGACATGACGGCAAAGTAACCAACATCCTGGCCCTGACTGGGACTTAAAAGGTTGCCGCGGTCACCGCGTACAAAGCGCGACTCGGTCGGGAAGTTGGCAAAGTAAGGACTTTCGGCGCGCATGGCAAAGGACTGCGTCAGTCTATTAAAGCGCTCGTGCGCCTCGGGCATCGCAGCAACAGGGAGCGCATATTCCATCTCATTGACGCGGACGAGGCGCGTGGATGCCATAATCTTGTCTGACCGGTCGATACGCGATTCATCAAACACCAGATTGGTGAGTGCATCGTAAAGTCTGGGCATCAACCGCGGCCTGAGAGAAGCCGCAGTAAGCAGTCCTCCTAGCGCGACGTTTTCAAGTAGGATTTTGTCGACGAAGGTCCGGACACGCTGCTCGTCACGTGGTTTATCCGTGCGATTGCGACTGATCGCCTTTACTTTATCGGTAAAAGGAAAGCGGAAAAACTCGAAGTGATCGTTGTCTCGGTAATGGCGCGGATCTAAGGCATCGCTCAGCGTCGTGAGCCAGCTCCGCAGCTCCAGATTATGTGCTAGCACCACTTGGAAGGTGATTGCGTAGATGATGCCGAGGGAACCTAGACCTAAACGAGCAGCGGCGAGTGCCTCGGCGTCTTCAGGACGGTCCGCACTGAGGCTGACGAGAGATCCATCTGCCTTAACCAAATCGATCGCGTGTACCGCTGCAGCATCGGCAAATGAACCCCACTGCATCCCTGTACCGTGGGTGCCTGTGGATACGATGCCGGCAAGCGACTGCCGATCGATATCGCCTATACTAGGGAGCGCTAGACCAAGCTCAGCGAGGGCCTCGTTGAAGGCATAAAGTTTTTTGCCAGCCTCGACCTTGACGCGCATCGTCGCGCGATCGACCTCCAAAATTTTATCGAGTTTATCGAGACTCAGGATCACCAGATCTGAGTGTACGCAAGGACTATAGGAGTGACCCGAGCCTACTGCTCTTACCCCTTTAGCCTTGCTCACCACTTCTTGCAATGCGGCCAAAGTGGTCGGGACGGCGATCTCTTGCGGCCGCGCATGAATATTGCGGGCCCAATTAACGAAGGTGGGTGCCGTGCCGGAGCCACCTGGTTTGATACCATAGTCAGCGCTCACGTCCGCGCCTAGCCCGTCAGCGCGTGCCGATCTCGCGGCTGTGGATCCTGCAGCACCAAGGGCCGCCGCACCTCCAATAAAGGAGCGGCGCGTAAACTTATTTACCGCCGATGGCTTAGCTGATCCGCACGACGTCATCGCAGCCTCGTGGCGTCAAAGAGCTTGAGTTAAATCGTTGATCAGATCGTCGGCATGCTCGATACCAACCGATAAACGTATGAGCTGCGGCCCGATGCCAAGTTTGCGCCGGAGATCTTCCGGCACCGATGCATGCGTCATGCGTTCGGGATGGTTGACGAGAGACTCTACGCCACCGAGGCTTTCTGCTAGCGAGAATACTTTAAGCTTTTGTAGGAAAGCGACGACCTCGGCATAACTCCCGCCGTGATCAAAGCTGACCATACCGGAGTATCCACTCATCTGCTCCTTGGCCAGCTGATGTCCCGGATCATGGGTCAGTCCAGGGTAGTAAACCCGTTTGACTTTAGGATGTGAGCTAAGCATCGTCGCGACGATTTGCGCATTGCGCTCGTGTTGCTGCATCCGCACAGCCAGCGTCTTAATACTACGGTGCAAGAGAAAGCATTCGAGCGGGGCCGGCACAGCTCCCGCGGCAAACTGGATGAACTTTAACTGCTCAAAGAGGCTGTCGTCGCTAGTCATGAGGGCGCCACCGATCATGTCCGAGTGGCCACCAATGTATTTGGTCGTGCTATGGACCACAATGTCCGCACCTAGCTTCAGGGGGGACTGAAATATCGGTGTTGCAAAAGTATTGTCGACGACCGTCAGGGCACCCGCCTTTTTAGCAAGTGCGGCGACATGGCGGACGTCGATGATCTTCATCGTCGGATTGGACGGCGTCTCTACCCAGATCATCTTTGTAGCTGGAGTCATCGCTGCCGTTAAGGCAGCTTTGTCGGCAAGGTCGATAAACTGAAAGTCGATGCCATACTTGGCGTAAAGGCGCCGGAACAGTCTGCCCGTCCCACCGTACACGTCATCCGACACAATCACCCGAGCTCCGGGAGATAGGAGCTGAACAATGGCTTGTTCCGCCGCTAGACCTGAGGAAAAGGCGAGTCCGTATTTAGCGCCCTCAATCGTCGCCAGTGCTGCCTCGTACGCAGCCCTAGTCGGATTGTCGGCACGCGAGTAATCATAACCCTTGTGAACTCCAGGCTCCTCCTGCACGTAGGTGGACGTCATGAAGATTGGCGTCATGATGGCACCCGTGACGGCCTCAGGTTGGGCTCCGGCGTGGACTACATTGGTAAAATGCTTCGAATCAACAGCCACGGCGGCATCCCTCCCTGGAACATCATGTCTGAAGTATTATCTCTGGAGTATCATAACGGAATTTTGTTACTTCTGTGTCGCGCCCAATACTTCGGCCAATTGACCTTTGCGGTGAAGCTCGGCGGTGATGTCGCAGCCACCAACAAACTTGCCGTTCACATAGAGTTGCGGAATCGTCGGCCAGTTGGTGTACTGCTTGATGCCCTCACGGATGTCCCAGTCAGCTAGGACATTTACAGCGTGGAACTTGACGCCGTAGGAGTTCAGGATGTGCACGACTTGCGCTGAGAAGCCACACTGAGGAGCGTCGGGGGTACCCTTCATAAAGAGGCAGATCGGGTTGGTTTCGATGTCAGTTTTGATTTGTTGTAATGCGTCTTGAGCACTCATGAGAATTCCTCCTATGCTGCCTTGCCTACCTCAACCACGATGATTCGGCAAGGTGCCCTTTTCTCGCTCAACTCGGTAGGTTGAAGGTTGTACTTAGGTAGTCTTACACCTTGCTCACTCGGATTGTCTAAGGTTATGGTGGCGGCTCACGACGAAGCAAGCAGTAAGGGCCACATGGTTCGACTCATAAACGCAAGACAGGCAAACGGTGACGGGTTCGCGATGGAGATCGCAGCGGGGCGCATCGTTAGTGTCACTACAACAGATAACAAAGAGAAATTACAGGATGTTTCGAGAGCCTCGCTGATGTCGGTCGGCGACTTTGCGGCGCTGCCTGAGGCGACCGTGGTTGATGCTGGGGGGCGCATACTGCTTCCTGCAGCAATCGATGTTCATGTTCACAGCCGGGATCCCGGGCTGACGCATAAAGAGGACTGGCATACGTTGGCGCGGGGCGCCTGGCGTGGTGGCGTGATAGCCGTCGCTGATATGCCAAACACGCTGCCGCCCATGATGACCAGATCATCCGTCATGGAAAAGGCCGCACGGGCGCGCGCCTCGGGCCTGGAGCATGCATTTTTCTTGGGTGTCGGACTCAGCAACATCAATGACTTGCGCGGACTACTGCTAGACCCGGAGTTGCCGCTGTGTGGTCTCAAGGTATTTTACGGGCGGACCACGGGCGAGCTACTTTACGACGATTTAGAGACCTTGGCCCGGGTGCTACCCGATCACGGCGAAAAAGTTGTGGTCTTCCATTCTGAAGATCAATGCACCATTGACTGTAACCATCAAAGGTTCGGGCGGCAGCTGCACGAGACCAATAACGCGGCCTTTGCAGTCCACTCCGCTATTCGGAGTAGTGACGCTGCCCATACATCGACGCGCGCCATTCTCGAATGGGCGCGGACCACCTATCGTCGCCCCATTCATATCGCGCACATCAGCACCGCGCTTGAGGTGGAATTGGTAGCCGAGGCCAGAGCACGCGGTGTGCCTGTCACCTGCGAAGTGGCGCCGCACCATCTACTGTTCTCAACAGCCGACTACGAGCGCCTTGGACCGTTGGTCAAGATGAACCCCCCGCTACGTGCACCCGAAGAGGTCGAGGCCCTGAGTCGCCTCTTTGCGCAAGGGGCGATCGAAATCTTTGCCACAGATCACGCGCCCCATACGCTGGCGGAAAAATATGCGGATGTCGCGCACTCACCCTCGGGTGTGCCTGGAGTCGAGCTTTTCTACCAACTACTGATTACGTGCAGTAACCGCTTTGGTTTGCCCCTAGAGCGCGCAGTGGCCATGGCCAGCGCCGCTCCGGCTAAACTACTGGGCTGGCACCATAAGGGATCGTTGGCTCCTGGCAACGATGCCGACTTTGTGGTCCTTGGCGACGAGGAACATACGATTCTCTCACAAGATGTCGTCAGTAAATGCGGCTGGACGCCTTACGCTGGATGGCATGTACCCCGTGATGTACTGGCCACCTGGAACCGTGGGCGCCAAGTATACTGCGGATCTCATCACGAAACTGGAGTGTCATGAATCAGTCGAAGCGCCCCGACCATAGGCGGCATCAGCAAAAGCGGCGCCACAGTGGTAAGAAGCGTGCTCTTCTCAATATTCCGCGGGTAAGTGGCCATATCAGGACCACTGTGGAGCGTCCGCTAGGCGAAGGCCGCTACATTGTCTTTGACATTGAGACCACAGGTGGAAATCCCGAGCGTAACGGCATTACCGAGATCTGTGCACTCCGGTACGAGGGCGGCAAGGTCGTCGATAAGTTTTACTCCATGGTAAATCCCGAGATACCGATTCCGCCGATTGTCCGGCGCATGACTGGTATCAATAACCAGATGGTGCGTGGCGCTCCGAAAATCGGTGAGGTCATGCCTCTCTTCTTGAGTTTTGTCGGTGACGACATCTTGGTTAGTCACAATACGATCGGCGATATGAAGTTCATTCGTCACTTTGCCAAAGTGGCGGCCAACGTTGATATGGAAAATTTCTATATCTGCACTCATCTTTTGGTCGAGAAGTTGGCGTCCGAGGCTCCCGATAAATCACTGCGTGGGCTTGCCAAGTACTTCGAGATCCATGCTGGTGAGCTCCATCGGGCTGAGGCCGATGCGGTTGTGACTCTGGACCTCTTCAAAGTGCTGCTCGGTCGCCTGGCTGATCACCAGATCGCCACCATCGATGCCGCGATTAGGTTACAAGGCGATATAGAGTCCAGTATGCGTCTTGGGTGGCGCCTGCAGCCGCAGGTTTTGGCTGCGGTCCCGTCGGGACCTGGCGTTTTTTCGCTATTTGACCAGCAAAATCGACTGATGTTTACCAGTAGTGCGATCCATCTCCACCGAGAGGTTGGTCGCCTCAAGGTGTTTGATCAGCTACCGAGGCCGCTTCTAAAGTTGGTGCTGAAGGCCGCCGACCTAAAGGTCAGCCGCACGGAGAATAGTTTTGCGGCAATGCTGGCAGAATGTAGCGCAATTCAGGAGTCAAAGCCGGTATTTCAAGCGGTACTGTGGCATCAGCGCATCCTCCAAACCATCTATGTGGCGGCAGACGGTGATGGGTTAATGTTAGGGGTGGGGGCACTCGTTCCTGGGACCATTCAGGCCTTTGGGCCAGTGCGTGATCGCCGCATTGCAGCTGAGCTTATAGACGCCATTGGCCTTGCCTGTGGCGTTGAAGCCACGCGCCATGGGCTGAAATTGCCAGGCCATATGCTACCGATTTTAGAGGCTTTTTTCCGTGGGGAGCTCGATAAACTGAGGGCGGATAAACCGGCTTGGCGACAGGCCCTGGTGCGCATCTTTAAGCCAGCGGCGCGTCGCAGTGACGACGTGTTGCGTGAAACCAGTCAGAAGCTCCGCGAGACAAGGATTCCAGCCAAGCTTACTCCCATATTCGATACGACTGGTCTCGTCATCGTTCCTGGCAGTGATGGTGCCTGGCAGGCTCATCACATCGTGCGCGGTCATCCTCATGCGGTCACGCCGCTTAGCCTCGACCTGGACGACGAAAACTGGCTGGGCCACCTCGCCGGCAAGTTTGCTGCCACTTTAGAGCGTGAGCACCAAAAAATTCAGGCCAAACCACTGAGCGAACACGATGCCAATCGGGTCAATGCGACTTTGTGGTGGATCTATAACGGAAGATACGAGGGGCGCTTTGTATCATTAGCAGATTTGCTAGCAGGCCGCAGCACCTAGTCCTACGGAACTACCGGTGCATTTTCCTGGGTTTACATGCTATCCTGTCACTAAATCATCAAATTTAGGTACACGGGGTTAGTATGAAGAAGGCAATTCTCGGTCTCGTTGTCGTCGCAGCAGCCTGCAAGAGTACCTCTGATGGTGCCAGCCAGGATGGCAAAGGCTCGCAGTTAACCGCCGCAGCAGCCCAGTGCGAAGAAACCTGCGGTGGGGCTTTCGCTGCTTCGAGTTTGGTCGGCTGTGTCACAACTTGTGATGACTGGGGCACCAAAAGGATGACCGTTATCAAAGGGAAGTCGCTTTACGCTCTTCGTAAGCCTGCTTATGGATGTTCGTTTAATCACATGCGACGTGATGCCAATAAGGTTCGACCTGGAAGTGTCAGCGAGTCGTTCTCATTTGGGTTTCAATACAGCGAAGGCATCGGTGACGGGGGATTCCTCATTACTGGAAGCGGTAATGTGGAGCCTGGCAAAATTCTTGATTACACCTTGCCCGAAGATAAGAAGACGCTGGGGACCAAAGAGCAACCTGTGGATGTGACCTTTATTCGTCGTGACGACAAACACGAGGGTAAACCGACGGTTTTTATGACTACGAAGGCTAAGTACAGCGGAGAAAACAAAGAGCTGCTCGTTATCCTCAGCGACAAATTTGATACCGCGAGACCATTTGCTCAGATCGTGGAAGCACGCTTCCTGGCGACTAAAGATTCTGAAACTAAGCATGAGATCGCTTGCGGTAAATAATGTCATGGCAGGATAGGGTCGAGAGATATGCGCCTCAGCTCGCGATCATTTTATCTGATACTTGGCCTATTCTTCCTGTTTCAGCTGATGACGCAGCCGTTCTTCGTCTTTGCTGGTGATCCCGTCGCCATCAGGCACGAGGCTCGGTATTTACTCAAGCATCATACTTTGGGCGTTCCTTTCGCGGACAAGGAGGAGATTCCAGCCAATCTCCTACCACCCCAAAGTCAACCTGATCAGTACTTTTGGGAAAATCAGGAGCGCCAGGCCTACTTTTCGCGTTGGGGCCTCACCAACACCCTCTCGTTTTTAGCACCAATGGCCGTGGTGGGGCCGGATGCTCAGCCGTTGCGACTGATTTTAGCGTTAAATACGTGGAACGCGCTTTTAGCGACACTATTCCTCGCCGCATTACTCGTGATTGCCCGGAAGTCCCAGGCCGCGCTGTGGGGCGTTGTATGCATATTCGCTTACCTTTTTGCGACTGCAATCTCCTTTTATTTAAGGGCACAGAGCTCAGAACTATTGCAGATGGTGCAGCTTGCGGGGATTTTGTGTTTATTTAGATATCTGGATCACTATTTGGCTCATCCAGAGACGTTGGGGAAGTCGGCTCGACCGATGCAGCTGATGATCCTGATCTCGGTGCTTTTGACGACGCTAGTTCATACCAAGGTTTACTACTGTCTTTTTTTCGGCTTTGTGTTGCTAGCTCTCTTTTGGCGGCGCCTCGATGCGCGTGAGTCGCGACGTCTGGCATACTGTGGCGTATTTTTTATGACGCTGTGCGGTATCCTACAATTGGCACTAAACTACTATAAATTCGGTAGCGTTTTGCAGATGGGGCTAGGACCGGCTTTTCCGCGCGTACGCAGTGACTGGTATGATCTCGCTCATTTTAAGAACTCGCTACCTGATTATTTCATCGGGCCGACAGGGAGTGTATTTATATACTTTCCGGTTGTAGTGTTTGCGCTTTTGGGTGCAAAAATTCACGCCAAGATCTATCCGCGGGAGAGCTGGCTTATCTGGCTGAACTTGCTCGTGATTGTCATCGTTGCAGGCGGATGGAAAAATAGCCGCGGGGACTGGGGATTTGGACCGCGCTATCTCGTTCCTGCCATCTCCCTCACCTTAATTCCGGCGCTATTTGCCTACCGCCAAGTCGCCGCGCGTGGCATGAGAGATACCCGACGGGCTTTGTTTACACTTATATTCGGTGCTCTGATGTTGTGGGGGACCAAAAGACAAATTGTTGTGGCGCAACTTGACTTTTTTGCGGCGCAACAAGTATCTGGGTCGCTACGGGAAATCAACGACCAGCTCTATGCAGATCAATATTTTCAGAAGGCCACGCAGTACAAGGTTACTGAGGAACTCCTCACCTTTTGTCGCGGAGGAAATTCTGGTCGCTTTTATATTTTGGATCGTACCATCAGAACACTTTATCCCGACCTGGGAGAAAAATTGACCCAACTTTGGCAAGATGAGTGCACATACAACGTATACTTCCTGGCTTTGGACAGGTCTCGCTGGTTTTCCTAATACTTTCCCATTTTTAAAAGCCCTCAGATAATACGGCTTATTTTCTTGGATTTTGTCATTCCTTCAAAAAATCGGAATTAGCTACCTTAAACTTTGCGACGTCTTTTCCCGATTAGTATGCGGGTTATCTTACGTATACTAAAAGGCTCTGCCCGGTGACTCTCGCAACTAAACAATTTCTACTCAAAACGCTAAAAGCATGGGCGGCAATTCCGTTTTTTCTGCTGCTAGTGCCCATCTTAAAGGCAATCCCGGCGGCGCCGCGATCGCTATTTAAAGTCGAGATTCTCAATGAAGGCTTAAGTGACCTTAATGTATACGATGTCGATCAATTGCCTAGCTCTGATTGGGAGCCCAAAACCCTCCATGCGATCCCTCTTGACAATTTTTCCGACAGGACCGCTTGGTTTAGGATCAAAATCCCAGCGACCACCGAAGAGTCGCCACCAGAGTACGTGGCTGATGTTGAGTTTTATGCGTTACGGAACGTTGACTTTTACGTCATGCGGGACGGACATCTGGTCAAATGGTCATCGCAAGGACTCGACGCTAGTGACGGAGAGTTCCAAACTAAGGGGCTAGCATACACATTCGCCTTCCATGGATACCGTGACAAGGAAATCACTCTGTTTGTTCGGATTTCTACGCGCGGATTTTTGGTGACTCCTTTGACCGTCTTGAGTCGCAGTACATTCGATCGCTATCACCGGATTCGCGAGTTAATCACAGCGATCCTTATCGGTTCAGCAATTGGGTTATTGCTCTTTAACGCATGTCTTTACCTTTCACTGCGCTATAAATCCTATGTTTATAATTCAATATTCCAGCTATCGGTCATTCTTTTTGCTCTTATCGGCACTGGTTGCTTTCATACGATTTGGCCATCCATCGCAATAAAATTTGACACGATGATTCGGCTCTTGGCGGATTTAGTGTTGGTGGCAATCATTACGCAGACGATGTTTGCCAGTCGCTTGATGGAGCGGAGATCCGACCTGCCGTTGTCGGACCAGATCCTGACCTTTGCCCGCATAGGCGCGATGGCGGTCGTCTTGGCTGCGCCAATTCTGCCGTTATCGGTCATGATTGTGGTAGCTGTTGTGTTTCTTTTTATTACGGTGTTTCAATACAGTGCCTTCAAAATTTTTCGCAGTAATCTACAGTCATCTTACTACTATAACATTGCGGTCCGCGGCGCTGCTTTCGCTGGAATCATCAGCTTTGCAGCTTGGTCGGGATATATAAAGTCTAATATCCATGTCGATAGGATGTATGTTTTAGGTATGATATGGGCCGGTCTTTTCTTTTCTGTTTCCGTAGCAGCTAGGGTGCGCGAATTGCATAGCGGAAACCTTTCGGCACAAGAGACCATTAGGTCGCATGGTCCTAAAAGCCGCCTAAATGCCATTTTACGTGAAGAGTTTCGTGACCGTAGAAATGCCGCTGATGTAAACGTATCAATCATGTTTATCGATATCGTGTCATTTGCGCAAATTGCTGATGCACTCGATTCCGGTGCCGTTTTAAACAAGTTGACCAGGCGATTAGATGAGATGACAAAAGTGATTCACTCATTTGGTGGGACGGTCGATCGATCGGTTGGTGATGGGATCATCTGCTTTTTTGGCGGTGGCGCAGGGAGCAAAAATAACCGTCATGTCGTCGATGCTTATAATGCAGCCGCAAAAATTCAGCAGGACACAGTGGCATCGGCGCTGGCCATTTACGAACGTTACGGACTAGACGCCGATGACTTTCCACTGCCTGTACGGATAGGGATCCACACGGATCAAGTGACGATAGGCAATATCGGAAGTGATAAGTTGGTGGACTTTACTATGGTAGGGTCAGGCGTTAGTTTTGCTGGCCAGCTTGAGACCGCTTGTGCACCATTTAAGATCATGATCAGTGAGTCGTCGCGTCAGAGCCTCATTGCAGAGGGTGTTGATAGTGAAGCATTTCAGTCTATTATGTTCTCGGTTAAGCACAAGTCAGACTTAGTGAGGGGTTACGAGGCTAACCCTTTTGTCCAGGACCCTGAAGCGCTTAATATGGCCACGAAAATGTATCGCAATCGCCTAAGCAGTAGCCAGCGTCAGGATCGAGTGCGTCCTGATGGTCAGCCTAAAATCGCTCTCTTCGGGCCCAGTGGAGCCTTCAAAGTCATCGATTTTTCGCCCGGTGGATTCCAGTGCGTCGGTAATATGTTCTTAGCGCAAAAATCTATAGTCGAACTCAGGGTTGAAACAAATGTACCCGATTTAGATGCTGTGCTTAACGACATGTTCATGCGTGATATCACGGTAGAGGTGCGGTGGAGTCGGCGTGACGGCAAAGATTTCTTGCATGGGATGAAGGTGCTTGGGGCGAATGATCATCAGCTTAAACTGCTTAATGATATCCTCGTCAAGGCCACTAGTGTGGTGCCAGTGTCGCTTGCGGCGATGGAGATGGCCTCATGAAAATTATACAATATGAAGCAATTTCAAAATTTAAGAAGCGTTTTCTAAAGCGTAGCTTGCTTGTTAATATCCCGATTTTTTCGGTGGTCGTGATTATTTTAGTCGGAGCAATCATGCCGCGAGGCCTAGAGAGCTCAGCACCTTTTGACCAGTATGTTAGCGGGGCGCATGATCCAGGCATTGAGGCAATCATAAACCTCGACGAGAGACTGTGGAATTCTCAAGATCAATCGTCTTTACGTCATACAAAAATAGCATATGAATACCGTTGGAGTCGGCTGAAAATAAAACCAACCGGTATATTGGTGGCGAAGCTGCGTGCCGTGGTACCAGATGTTTTTCTTGAAAAGATTGACTATTTTCTGGTGGAAGGTGGGCAGGTCATAGATTCTAGGCAATCTGGATACGGTCGCCACCTAGGTCCAAAGTACAGACCGTTGATAGATGGTTTTCGGTTTACATCGTCGCCAACTTCGATGCGGACTTTGTATGTCAAGACAGTGGCAAAAGGGTCATTGCCATCAACGTTGACCGTGACTGATGAGGCTGAATTTGAAGCCAATACTACAGCTACTAATATCATCGTTGGTATCCTGATTGGGTGCGCTTTTGGTATGGGTGTCTACAATATATTTCTGTTTTTAGTGACGCGGCAGCGTGTTTTTTTTAGTTACGGTGCATTCCTCTTTGTGATCAGTGCGGAGGCTCTGTTCCTTACGGGCACTATGGCGACTCTTTGGCCCAGACTTGGTCGTAGTTTGGTGGGATTCTCACTCGGTATACAGTATCTATTTCTTTGCGCCTGCAGCCTCCTAGTGCTTTTTCAGAACGATTATTGCAGATTTGCACGTAATCATCGACGCATCAAACGTGGCAATGTAATGATCTACGGCAGTCTTCTCGGTGTGGGGTTAGCGATTCCCTTTTTGGCCCCTCAGGTTGGCTCTGTGTTTACCATCGCAACTGGGACAGCGCTTTTATTTTTTAGACAGCTACAGATGCGCCGTTACTTGCGCCATATTCGCGCCATGGAATGGGCGGTATTGAATTCGGGGTACTTAGCATCTTGGCTGGTGTCGTGTGCCTCATTGTTTGGCGTCATTGGTGGTGATGTCTACACAAATAACACCTACCTTTTGGCTAGTGTGGGACTTAGTTGTTTTTTCTCGACGCTGTTGGCCGTGCGGCTCCGAGAAGTGGAAGCAGAGCGCCGCAAGATTATCAGGCACCACGGTGCTATCAGTGAGTCAACAGAAGTGTGTGTCATGTTTATCGATATTGTGTCGTTTTCGCAAATGGCGACACCATTGCCGTCGCGTCGTGCCTTCACGGAGCTAGCCGACAGAATGCGCGAGATTTCAGCGGTTGTCGCGGGATTCGGTGGGTCTATCGATCGGGCATTGGGCGACGGGCTCCTTTGCTTTTTTGGGACCGAGGGGGGGTTGCCACTGACGGAAAGCGTCATGAATGCCTTCCGCGCTGGAATCCGGATTCAAGAGATGACAGTCTCTGAGGCTAGAGGCGCGATGGCCGGTAAAAATGCAAATCGAATCATGCCTGTACGCATAGGGATTCATTGTGCTTCCGTGAGCGTCGGTAACATCGGTGGCGAGGCGCGCATTGATTTCACCATGGTAGGGTCCGGTGTTAACTTCGCCAGACGGCTTGAAACGGCGTGCACACCGTTTAAGATAATCGTTAGTACAGAGTGTCGCGACCAGCTCGAGCGGATCGGGGTCAGCGATGCCGGATTTTCTGATATCGCGATTGCCGTTAAGCACCAGACAGGGCTCGTAAGGGCCTGCGAGTACGACCCGTTTTTCGATCGTCACGAGATTCTGTTCGAAGTGGAGCGGCGTTACTTGGATCAGATTGGGGTCATGTCCTTTGATCAAATCGTCGATGTTAAGGAGTCGGGCGCTGTGCGACTCGAGAGTCCGTACGGGACTTTTGTCGTTAAAGATTTGTCACTTTTTGGGTTCCGTGTCGGGGGTGCGGATCTGTTTGGGCAAAGGTCAGTCATCCCAGTCAAGGTTGTTACCAGTGACCCCGATGTGAACAAAGCCCTAGCGGATAAGTTGCTCGATAACCTGAGCGTAGAGGTGCGTTGGGGCAAGGCCGTGGGTAGCGGATTTGAGCATGGTCTTAAATTATTCGGCGGTAATAAAGCTCAACGTGGCTTTATCTATGACATACTAAAGGGCAGGTTTGGGGCCCTTAACGAGGTGAATGGGGCCTTGGATCCCATGCGAGATATCGCTTAAGATCTTCGTTTTTGCCGCGAAATCATGTATGGTCGTCGTAGCAATCTAAACTCAGATGTGAGGACTTAGGATGATGCGCGTACGGCTATTAAGGTCACTTCTTATTGGCAGTGCTTTGGCATCGAGCCTATGGGGCCTAACTTTTGCCCTCGGCGACCGAGGCCTAGCCGGTGATACGAGCCAAGGGGTCTATTTTTCGCTGGTTAAAAAGGGGGCTGTGCATAGGTATCTGAATCGGCTCGCTGATGATTCCTATCATTTTGTTGCCACCAAAAATCCAGTCTCAGCAGCCGTAGCTACTGCTATCCTGTTCCCTAATGATGGAGAGCAATTAGTTGTAGCTGAAGTGCAGAAAGATAGTTCCAATAAGCTAAAAGGGGAGCTGAGGCGCTTTGGTAACTTTGCCGTCCTATCACTACCCCATAACGCCGACCTACATCTCATTGACGATCAGCCAACCGTCTACGGTGAGGTCGTGGCGGAGAGAGAGCAGGAGTCCCCTCCTAGTGATGGGCTAGGTCATGTATCGAAGTTTATCGCCGCGGGACCGAGTGATTTGGATTTGCAAGTTCCCAAGGTGGACATTGACCAGGTCTATCTGCTCGATCGACTACGCACCTTAGCGGGTGAGCAAAAAGCGGAGATCGCTGGACGCGAGGTGTTGATTCGCGAACGCCGCCAAGGCGAAATGAAGCAGTACGCTCGTGACTGGTTGAGACAGGAGTATGAGGCTCTTGGCTATACGGTTCGCGAGGAGAGTTACGCAGGTCTCAGTTTCACCGGCAGTGCCAACTTTGTGGCAGAACGCGTAGGTGAAGATCCGGGGCGGGTGCTTATACTGTCATCTCACTTAGATTCCGTCGGTAATGCAGGAGCTGATGATAACGCCTCAGGAACGGTCGCTGCACTTGCCATTGCTAAGGCCCTCAAGGATCTACCACTCAAGGTAACGCTACGCGTGGTGGCGTTTGACGAGGAAGAAATTGGGCTCGTGGGATCAAAAGCTTACGTTTCCGCACTTCGTTCTCGTGGTGAGCTCTCCCAGATAGTCGGTGCGATCAATCTCGAGATGCTTGCCTATCAGTCGCGCGAGGACGGTGCATTTCATGTCATTGATTGCGCGGAAAACGAGTCTGATAGGTTAGCCCAGGTTTTTCGACGTATTGCCGCCTCTGATGTTGAATTGCGCCTGCGACCTGAGCGTGCTTGCACCAACCGCAGTGATCACGCGAGCTTTTGGCGCGCAGGAATCCCAGCCGTCGTGGTGTCGGAAAACTTCTTTGGCGGGGACGGTAACCCCTGTTATCACCGCAGCTGTGACCAGTTTAAACGGATCAATGCGGACTACTTAACGCGGATGACGCGTTTAGTTGCGCGCGCTGTAGCGGTACTTACGACTTTCTAGACACCGATGAGCCTCTGCTCCGCCCTTACTTTAAGGGTGTCCACGGCAGAGGCACCTTCAATCAGTCCCTAGTGGCTATGACTATGACCGTGTCCATGGGAATGGGGCGTTCCAACGTAACTCCCATCGTGGGCGTCGATGACCTTAGCGCTCGGCTCACGTCTTACCGACTCAATCCAAGCCAGAACTTTATTCTACGTGCCTTATATCTCCGCCGTTCACGGCGGAGATATAAGGCACACGCCCGAGCGAGCACGCAGTAGCTCGCGAGTCTACCCTGGCGTGTTTTGCCCCTCTATGTATCGCTTCACTGCAGCCAATGGCGCTCCGCCGCATGATCCTGCAAAGTAGCTAGAATTGGTGATACCGCGAAATTCAGTAAACATGATGAAATCCCCTCATGCCGGTTTTATTCATATTTTGATGTTTAGCATTTACTTCGTGATCACGCTTTGTTTACGAGCCATCGATCGGCCTATGAACTCATGGTTAGTGTCTATCAGTAGGAGCTAGGATGATCGCTGCTAATTTTGGGGTTTAAAGTTTAGTCGCAGCACCGGAAGTGGGACTAAAGCTCACTTGGGCGATGAATACCGCTGTGTAAACGTGTGAATTGTTCCGTCAGCAGTGGTGATCGATAGTTTACCGCCGTAAAGCCGATAGGACTTCCAGCACGACGATGGGTAAGACGACAAGCCTTGAGGCCAAGGATCGCACAGCATCATATCATAAACGATTTGCGCATTCTGCTTGATTGTCCCATCAGGGGCGAAAATGAAATATGCTTCTCCTTCATTCTCTTCGATTTGTCCAAATCCGTTGCAGCCATCGGATCCTTCTACGGAACTACGGTTGATTTCAAAAAATGCCTCTGATGTACCTTTTTGACTCCATGTCGTACCTACCAAACTTTGAGTGGTCTCGAGGGGCGACGGAGCTTGCCTCCCGTAGCGGTTAAATAAGGTTATATATCGCACCAAGAGGGTACCAGTTCCGGCTCGTGGCGTCTCATGGCTCTGGTCGCGCCAGTGATGCAGCTTAATGGTGCCTCCTCAGATACCAGTGATCGCAAGTACCGCGTTAGATCCGACGAGATATCGATACTGAAAGTTGGTCAGATCGTCTTTGAATCAGCGGTGGAAGTTGTGAATACAGCCCCGAGCGCCTATGGCTCGGCTAGAGATATTCACACGCAGGTGGGATATTTTTTACCGTGAGCTGAGTGATGAGGGGCGCGCTAATTTAGTTGTAAACATCGCGAGAGGTCTGAGTGAAGCGCAGCATTCTGTCCAGACCTGCATGATCCAACAACTTAGCTGCGCAAGCCTTGATTTGGGTTATCGGCTTGAGGCTGAATTAGATGCTCTTAGCCGACGGAACGTTGGCACGGAGTCCGTTGCTCTAAAATGGAACCAACTAGCTACACTTGCTGAAAATGGTCTAACGACGGTTCATGCACGTTGCCTTTAGGCGCTGACAAGGAGACGGAATCTGGCAATTTGCAGGACCGAATGCACTGAAAAAGGGCCTCCATTAAGCGCTTGCGTACCTGGTTGCGGTTATAAACGATACTGATACGACGATACGGTGTTTTAGCTACGACGGGTCTCACTCCGCGCCGTCGCTGGTCGGGACTAAGTATAGACTCAGCTAGTTTAGGAATAAGGGTGTAACTGCTCTCGGCATCGACCAATGAGATTAGGGCAGGGATACCGCCGTTGCGGAGCACCCCACTGTCATTTGGATTGTCTAACTTGCCGCATGCGGCGAGGACTTGCTCCCTCATGCAATGGGCTTCATCGATAGTGATGAGGTCGTGCTTGGCGAGGACGGGGCTTTTTACCTCAGTCGTCGCAAGTAGGGGGTGATCGGGGCTAGCATAGAGCACGAACGGCTCGTAATAGAGCAGCTTCTCGATCACGAAGTCGGGAGCATCTTTAGGCGGCGACATGATCGTGATGTCAACGCGCCCCGCTCTTAGACCCTCCATAAGTCTCTTGGTGGGCTCTTCGTGGAGTTCCAGCTTCACGTGGGGATACTGCTTGCGAAATGCCGACCAAAATAACGGAATCAGATAAGGACTCACCGTCGGCACGATCCCGAGACGGACGACTCCACTTAACTGCACATTGTGATCGGAGCAGATGCCCTCTAGTCGATTCGCCTCATTCACGATCACCTGCATTTGCTCAATTGCGCGCAGGCCCACCTCGGTGACGGTGACTCCGGTATTGGTGGATCTCTGAAAGAGTTTGACCCCGAGTTGGTCCTCAAGTTTTTTGACTTGTGTACTCAGGCTAGGCTGAGCGACATGGCAGGCTTGCGCAGCCTTTTGAAAACTTAGGAATTTGGCCACGGCAATGGCATATTCGATCTGCGTGAGGGTCATAAGTATCTGGAATCGCTGTTTTTTAGTTTATAGGCTTCAGCTCTGTGATTATAGCTGAAGCCTATAAATGATGCCAGTGTGTTGACCTATTCCGAGCCTTGCGGTGGACTTTATTAGAGTTAGCTCCAGCCTCATCCGACTTTTTTGCCTGGCGTAAAGCCTAGCCAAGTTCAAGCGTAGTTATGCCGTAGACTTGCTGCCACCGTACCGCGGGGCGTGCGTCTCCGAAGTACATACGGCCAAATGTTGAGTCGACCTCCATTTGGTACGAATCAGCCAGTTCCATAGCAGCGTTGTTGACGTTAGGTACGTCGATATAGACCTTGTCGCCAGCGGGCACCTCTGCCCTGTAGCAAAGGTCATGGAGTAGCAAATTAGCGGCTTCGGTTTCTGTCGCGAATAGGGGTCCAACGCGCCAGCCACGGACTGCCTTACGAATCACTCCCATCGCTTTGATGGCTCCGTCGGCTCCGACGACGGCACGAGCCGCACCCGACGACGGCCAGATCCACTGCTTCAAAAAGTCACTACGCAGTGCACCAAAATGCTGACGGTCGAAAGCTTCAACCATGTCAAACGGCAGTACAGAGAGGTCAAGGATTGCTTCGTGACTCAAGGTCGGATACTGGGCCCAGGCTCCAACAGTGCAACAGAATCTGGTTTGCTGATGGGCAAATTGGAATCCGTTGGCCGCATAAAACCGCTGCATCTCTGGAGCAGCATCCATACCGATTACTGGAGCCTCACGCGAAGGCCCTGCCGCGCGGCGACTGACGACGCGACGCCAGTGATCAAAGCCCCGGCGACCGAGTCCTTGGCCCCTGAGATCAGGGCGTACGATGAAGAGACCAAGAAAGTAGGTGTTCGGCTGGTAACGCGCCACAGATCCTGTGCCAACGATCTCCCCATCAACCTCGGCGACAAAGAGTCCGTCGCGCTCAGTTGACCAGAATACTGACGCGTCGTCTAAGCCTGGGTTCCACCCCTCCTTGGCGGCCCAGCTGAGAGTCAGATCGAGTTCTTCCCTGGTCATACTGCGGACCATTAGCTGTTTTTGGAGGTCCGTCCGCTCAGCACTCCCAGTGCGCGCGATGGTAACAGGGTCGCTGGACCGAACTGGTTCGACATTTGCCAGTAGCGGAAAAGAATCAGTTGTATGGCGGTATAGATAAGCGAGATTCATACTGGACTCCTCTTAATTGATTGAGGCGGGATCTTCCGCCCTACAGATCCAGTATCGAACGGATTACCGTCGGAATTAAGTTCGCGTTCTCTATGGGTTGATAGCCTGCGGCTATTGAGCGTGAGAGGCGCGCTAAAGTCCAATATCCGAAGATTTCACCATATGCCATGCCGCAATTGGCCAATAGTTTTAAGCAATAATCTGATCGCTTCGAGATATTTCACTTTCTCCTAGATCCGCTCGATCATGAAATTGTCATGCTTAAGTTCATCGCCGGAATAGGCGCTCTCCGAAAGCTAAGAACCCATGCAAAAGAAATACCGATATTACGATTTTATTATGGCAGCATTTGTCGCCACGATGCTTTGCACTAATCTTATCGGCGCCGAGAAGCCCATCACCGTTCTTGGTCTGACGGTTAGCGGCGGCAGTTTATTTTTTCCGTTAAGTTATCTATTCGGGGACCTACTAACTGAGGTCTACGGGTATGCTTATTCGAGGCGCGTTATATGGGCTGGCTTCGCGTCATTAATATTCGCCAGCCTCATGTCTTGGATAGTCCTAGCTATGCCGTCTGCAGCAGGATTCACCGGGCAATCTGCCTTGGAGTCAGTATTTGGCTCAACGCCTCGGCTTGTTGCAGCATCAATCCTGGCATTTTTTGTCGGTGAATTTGCGAACTCATTCGTACTTGCTAAGTTGAAGGTATATACAGACGGTCGTTGGCTTTGGACCCGAACCATCTCGTCCACCGTTGTCGGCGCGGGTGTTGACTCATTTATTTTCTATCCAGTCGCCTTCTTGGGCCATTGGCCAACTTCATTATTGGTCAAAGTTATGCTTGGTGATTATGCCTTCAAAATCATCTGGGAGATCTTAGCTACGCCAGTGACTTACAAAGTAGTGAGCATTCTAAAACGCGCCGAGGGAGAAAACTTCTTTGACCGCGAAACTAACTTTAATCCCTTCAGTCTGGTTACAAGAAAACATCCAGCAACTGGGCTGATATAAAGAAGCGCAGACTTGCGCATGACATGGCCCCGCAAGAATTACGGGTCTAAGTTTACTTAGAATGTATCATGTATCAGGCAATGCGGGCTCTCCAATTTGAGAGCCCGACATGGCCATACTCAGGACGGCGGGTGCGTTAGGATTGTTTTCACTCTGCGGACAGCTGGAGGGCCCCATAGGGCCGGAGTCTGTCGGCGGCGCAAACCTCAGCACCCGCAATAAACTTCCGTGTAGGCCGGGTTGCGGATGGCGACTTTTACCTGATCCAAACGGATAGTTTAGACTTTTGTGATTACTGCCCACTCCATTGGCACTCATCACCGCGTCCACATTCCGAGTATCGAATGGTTCGCAAGCCTTGTTAAATACGCACAGGCTATCCATTTATCGATCTGAGCTATCAACTCTAGGATAACTCTCGGATGCGCCCCCAACCTGCACTTTCATCCAAATTCAAGTGAGATGATGTGAAATATTTGGCGTCACGAAATTGTAGGTCGTGCTTGTCTTGCGGACAGACATCCGTAGGCGAGGTAGCTTTGCAAATCTAGTCCATCAGCCGATGCGACTGCGGCCTCGTTGACCTCGGTAATATCGAAGTAAACGTCATAATCCTTTAGTGACCAAAATTCACACTAGTCTTTAAATAATTGCCTAGGTGAAATTGAAAAAAAATGTTCCAAATTCATTCCCCCGGAACCAACTGTAAGAAATCTTGCCCGTGGGTTTTGTTTAGCAAACTGTTCTATCGCGGATAGCTTAGCTGACCTTCGTCCACTTTTGACCTCAAGCGCCAGAACTTGCTCCCGATAGCATAATATATAGTCGATTTCCTTCTCGCCCACATTCCAATAGCTGAGTTTGATGGAGTCGCTGCGACTTGCGTTCAGGAGATGGGCTCCAACAGCACTTTCTACTAGTCTCCCCCAAAGCTCTGGGTCAGCCTTGGCCTGCTCTAGACCTTTCCCTTGCCAAGCTGTCAGCAGAGCATTGTTGAAAACTTGAAACTTTGGACTAGAGGCCTTACGTCTAGGCTCAGCATTCGCAAACTTCAAAATTCCAGCAAGTAACCCAGCTCCCTCCATTAGATGAAGATACCCAGCTAGTGTGCTTGCATTCCCTGCTTCTTGAAGTTGGCCCATGATTTTTTGGAAGGAGAGAATTTGTCCCGAAGCGAGGCAACCAAGTTCAAATAGTTGGCGAAAGAGTGCTGGCTTGTCTATGCGAGCCATCAAAAAAATGTCACGGGACAAAGTTGTCTCGATCAATGAGTCTAAAATAAATCGCGACCAACGTTCGCGGTCATTAATAATGTCATGGGATCCTGGATAACCACCAAAATAGATGTACTGGTCTAGGTTCCATCCGAAAGCCTGATGCATTTCCTGAAAGGTCCAGTGCGTGACAGGAATAACCTCAAAGCGCCCTGCGAGACTTTCACTCAGACCTTTTTGCATCAGTAAGGGGGATGAGCCGAGAATGACCACACGAAGTTCAGAGGCCGAGGCCTTTTCTTCATCCCAAAGTTTTTTTACTATTTCGGACCAATTGGGTATTTTTTGCACCTCGTCTAAGATGAGCAAAGCGGGTAATGAGGGCTTTAGCCCTTGGAGCTGTCTCGCTTGCTCCCACTGCGATATGAGCCAGGGTGTCGTCGCGGTCCCAACTGCATCGGCTGTCGCAAAGTGAAAAGGCCAAGTCAGACTTTCAGCAACTTGACGCGCTAGAGTCGTCTTGCCGACCTGTCTAGGGCCAAAAAGGACCTGAAGGCGGGATGAGCCGGAGCGAAGCCTCTCCTCTAATTGTATGACATTATTCCTGAAATATACTTTTTTCATAAATCTTCAGTATCATGAACAAATTTCTTCAATGTACTGAAGATACGTGGATGCTGAAGTATTTGTCAACAGATCCGCATACTTTTGAGCGGCGAGACTGAAAAAAGACCAACAAAACTGGGCTGTCAGTATAGTTTCCCAGCATACAAATTGAGGATAAGTGCCTGAATATTTACGACAAAATCTCAGGTGAATTTTACTGAGTCTTAGCGGCTATCTCACCGCTAAGATTGATACTTGAGTCATCTGGCTTATCGGATGCTGCTATCAAATTCGCGGAGCTGAGCCATCAGCTCTTGCGGAATCATGTCTGGTACGTCGAAGTACTTCTTCAGAGCGACCGTCTCGTAGGTACTCCATTTGAGAGTATTGACGCAGTAGTGCCACACGGCCTCTTGAGCCTCGATAAAGGCAAGCTTTTGCTCAAAGTCCGGAGTCATCCAATTGGGAGTCAGCATAGCAACGCCAGAGTCATCGCAGATCAGTATCGATTCCTCGAACAGCTTGCGGCGTTCTTCAACCAATGCGGCGGTAGCCGGAGGCACCGGGACATTGACGTTATGGCAGCCAATTGGGGTGCCGCCATGGCACCAAACTAAACACTTCTCGCGGATCAGATCGTTCACATCGCGCATATATCCACTCGTGACGATGGCCCGAGCTCGACGATGTTCCAGCAAATATTGCGTGACTATGTCACCAAAGACAGCTCGCTCATCACAATCGATAGCGTCGACGTAGATGATTTTATCCTCTTCGATATTAGCCAGCTGTTGGTGCAGGTGATAATTAGTGCCAGAATGGGCGAACACGTACCTTACTTCGCCAGCAGCAAAGCAGCCGGGATTGATAGGCTTAATTTGGGGCAAGTACCCCGTCTTGTTCATGACATCGCAAATCATGGTCGTGGTAATTTTATCGTTGACGATCGTGTCGATTAATTTACTGCGAACATTCATTTCTTAAGACCTCAGGACCTTTAGGCTTTTCTGAACATTTGTCACTGCTACGTTAATCAATTGTTGATCGGCTTTCTGGCGATCCAATTGACAGAGCTCAATGATGAGGCGTCTCACATCGATATCATTTGCATCTGCTGCTTTCTGAACTGCACCAAGAAACCCCGAGTGAAACTGAGCCAGTCCAGCGGTCACGTCTATCGTATCGATGCCAATATTTCGTACCAAGGGACGAGCTAGTTCCTCACTCGATGCCATCACATCAATCAGATCAAATCGGTGAGAAAATCCCATGCGCGTGAGAACTGCCAAATACTGACTGATCGGGGTGTTGCCGGCCGATCTTCCTAAACCCTGAAGCGAAGTATCGATGATATCGACTCCGTTTAGAGCGCAGTGTAGAGAGTTGGCGACAGCGAGCCCTAAATTGTTGTGGCCGTGGAACCCAAGTGTGCCTTTGGGATTAACCGTCCGAAATGCCTCTATGTACGCCTGTATTTCGATAGGCAGCATACCGCCTGCACTATCGACGATATAGACGGCGTCAGCTCCCATCTCAAAACATATTGCTGCTTGAGCAGCAAAATACTCGGGAGTGGCGACGTAGGTCTTCATGAGGTTGCAATGTACATAGAGGCCAAGTTTCTTAGCGGCATCAATCAACTGCCTGCCTTTGTCTACCGAGGCCACTTCGGTCCCAATCCTGACAAAATCCATGCCGTAAGATGCTGCCAACTCCAAGTGACGCACTTCAGCGATACCGGGAATAGCAAACATGCCCCATTTGCCTTTGTCGACTGCCTCTGACCCTGCCTTTAGGTACTCTTCATCGGTTGCCGCCGCCTTGCTCAAATTCTTCTCGGACGACCCTAGCCCGGTCCCATGCCCTATCTCAATCAACTCAAAACCGAGATCATCAAGTTTTTTTGAGATCCTGAATGTCTCGCTCGCTGAAAACTGAAAATCGATTACATAAGAGCCGTCACGTAAGGTCGTGTCCAAGATGGTTGGCGTTTTCAAATTGCTCTGGGTGTTAGTGAGAGACTTCAAGGTAGCTCCTTTTTTGTTTTCTGGAGAACAGGGGATCTAATTAAAAATGCTTAAATTCGCCATCAAAGTTGGCAACGAAAATGCTCCGACGATCGCAGTCGATGTGACTAGGATAGCAGCTAGCCTAGAATCGCATTTATAGCGTATTGCGAAGGCTATCGTTGAGTTTGCCGATGGCATGCCTGATAAAATGAACGATATCTGTCGGTCGCGTAGTGGGATGTCAAAAACCTTGCCTAATCCGTAGACTAAGAGCGGCTCGGTCAATAATAGGCATAAGACACAGGTGCCAACGACGGCCAGATTTTGCCTGAGCGGAATGCGGTCTAACGATAAGCCGTTAAGCAGAGCCACCATAAGTACCAAGCCCATCCCGATGAAATTAGCCGCATTAACAAGAGGGGTGACGATCAACCCATTGGTAGGTAGCTCCAGCGCACTCCATCCAAGTCCAAATATGATGGCAAGTACAGTGGGGGAAAAAAGTATGTCTCTAGCCCTGACCCATGACGATTCCTGTTGTCCCGATGATTCTCCGAAGTGACTCGAAATAAGCGGGAAAAGTATGTAAGCCGGTACCCCGGTCGAGATTTGACTGATGACCAGCGCATAGGCAACGGCGGTCTTGTCCTGGTCAAATACGGCCGTGATAAATGCGGATCCAAGGATGGCGGTCGAGCCAAAAGTACAGCAAAGTATAAAGACACCCAACGACGGTCGCGGCAACTTCAGAACATGTAGTCCGATCAGGTAAGCACTCAGGCCAACCAAACATTCAGCCACAACAATCAGCGATGACACGAAAAGTACGTGTGGGCTTAACTTGATAAAAATTAGCTTACTGACAAGTAAAGCTGGCAAAATGAAATTGACAGTAAGGCGCGCGATTAAAGGCGCATCGCTCTTGCTAATGACTCCTCGATATCTCAAAAATAAGGTAGCAAATACCAGTAGTATAAATGATCCAGTGAAGCTGGCTGCGTTGGCATAAAGATTCATGGCTATTTGGTCACTCTCTTTTTCAGCAGATGTCCGCTGTTTTTCACTAGTATCGAGATAACTTGATTTATCAGACGTCTCGAGCCTTTAGCTTATAGTTTTTTGCAATAAGCTGATCTCTTCCAGGTATTTGTTGTCGGCGTCGATCAGCGAGCATCTCCACTCAAGGGCGATGCTCGGATATTTAGCATTAGGGGGCAAAATTGATTACCAAGTTATCATTTGGCAAAATCGCTCGTTTTGTTCAGGCTAACACCCAGAATCGGAGTTTGCTGTGTGACGTCCCTTGCTTTCGTTGCCGCTGCTGTCTGGCGACTCCTCATTTGCGTGGGCACACTAATGACGACTACGCCAGGGCGAAATAAGAGCGCGGCTTTTAGACGCAGTGCCGTTTGATTGTGTAGAAAATTCTCCCACCAGTGCTCTGGGATAAATTCAGCTAGCACAACGCTGACAACGACGCCGCGTTCAGTGTCTCTAGTATCGTCAATCGCACTAAGTAGAGGACCAATCAATGAACGATATGGCGACTCAATTACTCGAAGCTTTACGCCTTTCAGCAGAGGATATTTAGCAACATAGCTATCCCACTCTTTCTGGAAATCAGCTTTTGTAGCTGACTCCTCAGTCACATGAATGGCCGTGACTTCTGAATTTGGTATCGAAAGGGCGTAGGCAAATGACTGCAAGGTTGTTGGCCACAAATCAGCAACTGGTACCAGAAAACGGTGTCTGACCTCAGTCGGTTCAGTCGGTAGGGCCACAACCATGCTCCTCCGTACCCGTGCGTAGTGACCGCTTATTTTACGAAAGATCATGACTTGCAGGGGTATCAGGACAAGCACAATCCAAGACCCAGCATGAATGCTTAATCCAAATAGAGTGAACATGGTCTCACCGCTA
>VGTI01000022.1 GCA_016874735.1 Deltaproteobacteria bacterium | reverse complement strand
AACGCCTCATGAAAAGTCCTAGGGGTATGCAATTGAACCTTGGATATCGATCGTTTGTATCAAAAAATACTGTAATTTTTCCACCAAAAAGAATCGACTTACGGTGTCACCAAGCCGCGGATGATCGTCTCAACGGTCTCGACTTTATGAACCCCAGCGACGCTGCGGCCTGCTTGCCAATACTCTTTATAGTCGCTGCCTTTATGCAGGCTCTGCTTGAGCTCCAAAAGAGAGCGCAGACTGTAAAACATTCTGGCCCAATGTTTTGTGCGGGGATGATCGAGTAAAAATTTGGCAATGCCCCCAACCTCAGCGCCGCGATCTTGCATGAACTTCGTATTGATCACGGCGACGGGGACCCCGGTCAATTTGCGCGTTAGGATAATATCTTCTGCCTCAGCATTGACGATTGCTTCTTTGTAGTCTGCATGTGCCGTGCACTCAACCGATGCAATGAAGCGCGTCCCAAGCTGCACGCCCTGGTAGCCGATTTGTAAGGCGCGCTCGTAGGCCTTCCGGTCGCCAATTCCGCCTGCACACACTAATGGCAGGCCAAGTGGAGCCAGATCATCGTATAATTTTTCAGGCGCCAGCGACCCGGCGTGTCCCCCGGCCTGATTATTCACACATATGAGTCCATGCACGCCGGCATCCACAGCCTTTTTTGCCCACATTCTGTCGGTTGTGTCGTGGAACACCACACCACCACTGGCTTCCACAGCTTTGACTACCCAGCTAGGATTGCCTAGTGCCGTGATGAAGAACCGCACCCCCTCTTCGAGAGCGATCTGTAGCCACTCGCGGTTTTTCTCAAGATACTTCTGCGACGATTTTTCAATCAGCAGGTTAAGACCAATAGGCTTATCTGTGAGTGTGCGAATGTAGCGTAAACCATCGCGAAACTTATGCTTGTGCACAAAAGTGAGGGATACAGGCTGGACGATTCCAATCCCACCAGCCGCAGATACTGCGGCAACTAATTCGGGGTTACTACACGGATACATGGCTCCGCCAATGATCGGATAGCTAATACCAAGACGCTCTGTCAGTGCTCGTTCCTTGGTAGACATTTTGCGCATCTCCTTTACTTTTACTTGAAAGACCAGTTGATCAGATGACTAGGCCTTATTGGTGCCTGTGGACTTTTTGACACGTTTTTTGAGCGACAGCACAAGGTCCATTTCAGCAACCACATCATCCGAAATCGATGGAACGGTTGCTATAATCTTGAGCTCAGTATCGACACGCTCCCCTGTTTCCTGTGCCCTAGCAACCAGGGCCTCGATAGCAGCTCCCTGCTCACAGGTGAACACGACGTCGCCTTCAGGGCGTTTTTTAAACTGGGCGCCGGCGGACTTAAAAACAAAGTCGATCTTGTAACCCTTCTCCACGATGAGTTTGACGGCGTAGTAAGCTCCAGCAACATCGGCTCCGATCATAAGGGCGCCGAAATACATGGATTTGAGATGATTGCGGGAACGTCGATTCAGCGGGATGAGCATCTGCATCCGCCGGTTGTTAACTTCTAGAATCCGCGGTCTCACGTAGCCAATGAGCGGTACCTTGACGATCCCAAATAGACGCAGAAGCACCGTATCTAGGACGGTTTCGGGCAAAACTTTTTTTGCCTGTTCCAGAACGGTCATAATTGCTCCCCATAAATTGACTGCAAATATTGAGTAAACTTAAATTACCCCAACATTTAGCCTAATGACCAACAATATAGTCCCTGTTATCATTATCGGCATATTCCCAACGCAGTCGAGGCTAACTATGGATTTGTTTCACGGCGTCGCATTCACAATTTGGACTGTGAATGTAATCCTAGTTGTTGGTGGCAGTTTAGCGACGGTGATTTGGACGCGCATACGTGAGCGCAAGGCCGAAGGCACACCCTCTTTCTCAATCCTAAAGCCCCTAAAAGGGGTCGACTCAGGTCTCTACGAAAACCTCGAAACTTTTCTAAACCTAGACTACCCCCAATACGAGGTCATTTTCTCCGTCGCCGATGATCAAGATCCAGCCATAGCTGTCGTGCGTCGACTCTTAGCGGCCTACCCCCGCGCTCCCGCACACCTCATCATTGGTGACGATGTGATCGCCCCCAACCCCAAGGTGAATAATCTGGCACGTTCTCTCGATGCAGCAAGGCACGACTTCATCGTTATCAGCGACAGCTATATCAGAGCTTCTGATGATTACCTGCAGAACCTGCTCGATGTTTATGGACCCGACACGGGAGTGGTTACGGGTTTAAGGTGTGGCTACGGTGGCAAAGGTATTGGCGGCAAGCTCGAAGAATACCACATGAATTCATTTTACATTCGGTCGCAAGTCCAAGCGCGACTCGCTCATCAAACTTTTTGCTTAGGCTCGACCATGATGTTCGCACGCAGCTTGGCAGAGCAGCTTGGTGGCTTCAAGGTATTTGGTCACTTTGCGTGTGAAGATTTTGCCTTTGGCATGGCTTGCAAGCGCAAAGGCAAAAAAGTCTCGCTTTCCCATGCGCCTGTGCGGCAATTCATAGGTCAACGGAGCTTTCAGGAATTCTGGCTCCGTCACCTGCGTTGGCACATCTTGCGGAAATACGCCACGCCTTGGATCTTTTTCATCGATTGGCTCCATCGCCCCCTGCCGGCCTCGGTGCTTGCTTATCTAGGCATATCCGGCTTTGCACCCCAGTTAGCCCTTGAAGCTGTTTTAGCAACCAATGCCTTGTGGTTCCTCTGTGACTTGTTCGTCCAGAGAGCCATCATCAACACTTGGATCAATCCTGCCATCTGGTTGCTTAAAGAGCTCCTAGCGCCGTTCAATTGGCTCCATTCCCTGATCGGGCGCCATATTGTTTGGCGGGGCAACAAATTGAAGCTGCTGACTGGTGGTCGTGTCGAGGCCGTCCCCAAATATGAAACCCAAGAGCAGGATCAGAGTTTAGGGAAAGTTAGCTAACTTCTTTTGCCCGCCACACTAGAGGTAGGGTGCAGCTAGTCGTACGACACCGTCGCGGATCTTGGCTGCGGTGGGGCGCCGTATCAGCTGATCCAAGGTCAGCGGCTGAGAGCGCGCCAACTTGCTCTCAAAAATGGCATGCAAGCCCGCCGCGAGACCACCGCTGAAGCACTCAACATTAAACTCAAAATTCAAACGCAAACTACGTGCATCCCAGTTTGCTGATCCAATCATGCTCCACGCATCATCAACCAACATCACTTTAGAGTGATCGAAGGGTGCTTCGGACAAATAGACGCGGCACCCCTTTTCGAGGAGTGGGGGCAAGGTTGCCATCGCTGCCCAGTGCACAGGCTTGATGTTGTTCTTGGCCGGCAGGATAATCTCCACCTCAATGCCGGACATGGCCGCCACACATAAAAAACGCACTGTGGTTGCATCTGGCAGAAAATAAGGGGTAACGATCCGAATCCTGTGTTTAGCCGACGCAATGGCACCGAGTATAGTCCAGAGTATCTTCTCAAAATCACGGTCCGGCCCATCCAAGATGCCGCGTGCCAAAACTTGTCCCGGTTGCTCTGTAATGGCAGGACGCCAAATCTCGCCCGTAAGGCGTTCTTTGGTGGTGAAAACCCAGTCTTCGATAAATGCCTGGCGCAAGTGCGCCACTACCGGTCCAGCAACTCTGAAGTGCAAATCTTGAATTGGATGCGGGTAACGTTCTTGGATGCAGTTGCCCTGCCGGATATTCATGCCTCCGGTAAATCCCAAACGCCCATCAATAACCAGAATCTTACGATGGCTGCGCAAATTGATGGCCGCTATCCGCGTTGGCTGAAAGTTCGGCATAAACCGTGCCGCTCTTATGCCAGCGCGCCGCAAAGGTTTCATAATCGACGGATACGAGTAGCGTGAACCGGTGGCATCAACAAGTACACGAACCTCGACACCGCGCGTGAGCGCCTGACTCAGGGCAGCCACGAACTTAGCTCCCACATCATCATTGTCGAAAATATAGGTCGACAACATGATGCTCTTTTGCGCCCCGGCGATAGCCTTTAACATCTCGGGATAGGCCTGATCACCGTTGATCAAAGGTGTGATCTGATTACCCTCGAGCAGTGGCAATCCAGCCACCAAATTACCCACGTGTGCAAGCCGCCTGATCGATGGCTCAGTGAGCAGGCCCACATGATCCAACTGACGTACAGCCGCGTAATCGAGACCGCTTATGTTATCGCGTCCCATAAGACTGACGGCAGAGCGCCTAATGCGATTGATACCTAATATGTAATAAAGCAGAGTCCCTAAAATCGGGGAGAGCCATACAACCCCCACCCACCCCACTGCTGCCCGCGGCTCCTCTTTGGTCAGAACGATGTGCACTGAGGCGCCAATAGCTACAGCTAAGTGCAGAGCTAGCAGCACATCAACGCGGACTAAAAGATCGTTGATTAGGTGAATCATCCGTTCCTAAACTTAGAGCGCAGAACAGACCTTAGAGTTTAGTCTCATAGATATGAAAGTGTGCCTGCGACATCCCCAGTCTCTCGTAGGTTGCAATCGCTCCGGCATTATCCTTCTCGACGTAAAGACGTACACGTCGCCCGTCACCTAGCGCATTAGCCTGAGCTATCACATGCTGGTAGAGACGCTTAAAGATCCCTAAACCACGAAATTCGGGTTCGACAAAGACACTCTGGATCCAATGAACCAGACCATCTTCCCAATCAGTGACTTCAAAAGTCACCATGGTCTGCCCGACGACGCGCCCGTCAACTTCGGCCACATAGTAACGGCAAAGCTCAGGGGCTGCCAAAGCCCGGGCCACTCCGGCCGTGATCGTCGCTTCGGGTAGCCGACGCTTTTCCGTGTCCCAAGCCATCGTCGTATTGAACCGTACCAATGTTGAAAGATCACCGATCCCCGCATCACGAATGATCAGCGCGTTAGCAATTTCGGGACGATGACGCACCGCCGACGGCACGCCACCGTTCTCAAGATCAGTGGCCACTGAGTTTCCTTACGGTGTAGTGCAAAATGCCGCCGTTACGATAGTACTCAAGCTCATCAGCAGTGTCGATACGGCAGCGTGCTTTGAGGCGATCGGTCTTGCCGTCTTCACGGTGAATCACGACCTCAACTTCGCAGCGCGGCGACAACTGAGTCAGTCCAAGAATGTCAAAGGTCTCTGTGCCAACAAGCTTCAACGTGACGCGACTTTGGTCGGGCAGGAACTGCAAAGGCAATACGCCCATCCCGATCAGGTTTGACCTATGGATCCGCTCGAAGCTCTCAGCGATTACCGCCTTGACGCCAAGAAGGAAAGTCCCTTTGGCAGCCCAGTCACGCGACGACCCCGTGCCGTATTCTTTACCAGCAACGATCACGAGCGGTGTCTTCTCTTTCTGATATTGCATCGCCGCATCATAGATGGACTGCTGTTTGCCATCCGGCATGTGCTTAGTCACGCCGCCTTCGACGCCCGCCAGCATCTCGTTGCGGAGGCGAATATTAGCGAAGGTACCGCGCATCATCACTTCGTGATTACCGCGACGCGCACCGTACGAGTTGAAGTCGGCCTTTTTGACACCGTGAGCAACCAGATACTGACCTGCCGGACTAGCCTCTTTGATCGATCCAGCGGGCGAGATATGATCCGTAGTCACGCTGTCACCGAGGATCGCCAAGGGACGAGCGCCCTTGACATCACTCAATGCCGCCGGCTGTTTGGACATCCCGACAAAGTACGGAGGATTGCGCACGTAGGTACTCTTCTCGTCCCATTTGAACGAGAAGCCACCGCTGACCTTAACGGCCTGCCATTGCGCCGGGCCTTTGGCGACATTGCCGTAACGCTTGCGGAACATCTCCGGACTCAGGGCGCTGGCGATGGTGTCTTGGATTTCTTTATTGGTCGGCCAAATATCTTTGAGGTAGACGGGCTTGCCGTCTTTACCAGTGCCGAGTGCATCCTTTTGCAAATCAACCTTGATATTACCGGCGATGGCGTAGGCAACGACCAACGGAGGAGACGCAAGGTAGTTGGCTTTAACGTCGGGGCCGATCCGACCCTCGAAGTTGCGGTTACCCGAAAGCACCGAAGCACACACCAGGTCTTTCGCGTGAATAGCCGCAGCGATAGAGTCATGAAGCGGCCCACTGTTACCAATACAGGTCGTGCACCCGTACCCAACTAGATTGAATCCCATTTGATCGAGGTACGGAGTCAATCCCGCTGCTTGGTAGTAATCCGACACAACTTGGGATCCTGGCGCCATCGACGCCTTGACCCAGGGCTTAATCTTCAGACCTTTTTCTGCTGCTTTTTTGGCCACCAAACCAGCTGCCAACATCACTGCTGGGTTGGATGTATTGGTACAGCTGGTAATCGCTGCAATCACTACGGAGCCATGCTCAAGGGCAAAGTCAGCACCGGCAACTGGAGCGGTTTGGCTGGCATTGGCTTCACTCACCTTAAAGTTGCCGTGCAGCTCCTTTTTGAAGCCCGCGGCTACTTGGCTGAGAGGCACGCGGTCCTGTGGACGACGCGGACCTGCAAGGCTCGGCTCAACGCATCCTAGATCGAGTTCCAACACGTCTGTGAATACTGGCTCTGCGGCGTTGGGATCGCGCCACAGGCCTTGCGCTTTAGCGTAGGCTTCAACGAGCGCAACCTGTGTATCGTCACGACCAGTGAAACGCAAATAACGCAGCGTCTCGTCATCAATGGGGAAAAAGCCGCAAGTAGCCCCGTACTCAGGTGCCATGTTGGCGATCGTTGCGCGGTCGGCGAGCGACAGCTTGCCTAGACCTTCGCCAAAGAATTCGACAAACTTTCCGACCACACCCTTTTTGCGGAGCATTTCAGTCACAGTGAGTACTAAGTCGGTGGCGGTGGCGCCCTCGGGCAGTGCCCCTTTAAGACGGAAGCCAATGACCTCCGGGATCACCATCGAGAGCGGCTGTGCCAACATAGCGGCCTCGGCCTCGATACCGCCTACGCCCCAGCCCAAGACGGCCAAACCGTTGACCATGGTGGTGTGACTATCCGTACCTACGAGAGTGTCGGGATACACCCATTCGTCACTTCCTTGTTTAGAGCGGAAGGCCACCCGCGCCAAGTACTCAAGGTTGACCTGGTGACAAATACCAGTGCCTGGGGGCACCACAGTAAAGTTATCGAACGCCGTCTGCGCCCATTTCAAAAACTCGTAACGCTCCCCATTGCGCTCGAATTCCAAATTAACATTGACCTCGAATGCATCGGCCGTACCCGCCTTATCCACTGTGACCGAGTGGTCGATTACCAGATCAACCGGTTTGAGCGGATTAATCTTCTTGGGATCGCCGCCGACCTGCGCCATGGCCTCACGCATCGCCGCCAAGTCGACAACAGCCGGAACACCTGTGAAATCTTGCATCAATACACGCGCTGGATAAAACGCTACCTCGTGCGTCGAGGTCTTAGTCCTAAGCCATTCGCTCATGGCTCCGATGTCGGCCTTGGTTACGATTTGCCCGTCTTCGTGACGGAGCAAGTTCTCGAGCAAGACCTTAAGCGAGAGTGGGAGACGACTGATATCGCCCAGTCCGCCGGCGGCTGCCTTCTTTAGGCTAGCGAAACGATAAGTCTTGCCAGCCACGGTTAGGGTGTCGAGCGAGCGATAGCTGTCGGTCGAGGTAGCCATAGATTCCTCTCAGATACAGGTGCAAGTCAGTTCAGGTTCCAACCAGTCGCCGGTAGATCAGCATGCCTGGGCGTTGGCCCAGTCTACCTAATTTTGCTGTCTGGGGCAGCGACAAAGTGATCTTTCCAGTTCCGCTGTTAATGGTAAGATCAACGGCGTTGGTGCCAACTTCGACCCTACTACTGGCGATATCGAGCTTTGGTAAATATTGTTACTCCACCATTGGACATGGCCTTTTCCCAGCTGGACATCCCCACACCTGGGCGTGACATCACGCCCGACGCAGCTAAGTCACTGGCCACCCTGATTGCACTGCGAGGCCTCGGTCGTGTGGCACCCAATCCTCTGGTAGGAGCGGTCATTGTTGACGCCCAGCACCGCTTCGTGAGTGCCGGAGCCCACGAGAGGATCGGTGACGCCCACGCTGAAATTGCGGCGCTACGCGCAGCTGCTGCAAACGGGCTGACGCCAGCCATTGCCGGTGGGACGATGTATGTAACGCTCGAACCTTGCGCGCACCAGAACCGCACGCCAGCCTGCGCGCCGCAAGTAGCGGCCAGTGGCGTCGCAAGGGTGATCTATGGCAGCCCCGATCCCAATCCCAAGGTCAGTGGTCGCGGCGCTGCTTATATCAACAACGCAGGGATCACCTGCGAGTTGGATACAACCTGGACGCCCGCCTGCCAAAGGCTGGCGGAGGTCTTCCTATGGACCATGCATACGCAGAGTCCTTTCGTTGGCCTCAAAGTGGCTATGTCTAGCGACGGCATCATGGCCAAAAAAGGCGACCAAAGGGCCTGGATCACGGGGCCGAGGGCCAGGGCTTACGGCCATTTTCTCCGCATTTATTACGACGCTATTTTAGTTGGCGCTGGGACCATGCTTGCCGATGACCCGACCCTGGATGCGCGGGATGCGCTCATTGCTGGTCGGACACCGATCCGGGTGGTTCTCGATCCTGAAGGGTACCTCCTGCAAACGCGGCCGGACTGCGCTTGGCGCGTCCTTGGTCACGAACCCGACCGCGTCTTATGGTTGGTGAGCGATCAGCTTGCAACGTCAGCGACAACGCTTTTAGACCGACTTGCAAGTCTGTCGGTCCAAGTGCAGCGCCTCGCCGTCGATGCCAGCGGAGCCTTCAATCCGCGGGACGTCCTACAGGCTCTCTGGACGCGCGGGATCACCAGTCTCCTCATTGAGGGCGGACTTGGCGTTTACAAATCATTCCTGAGCGCCGGTTGCGTCAACCGTCTGCACCTATTTCAAGCCCCCAAATTACTGGGCAGCGATGGCGACGCCATGTACTTCGGAGAGGTAACGACTGGGCCTTTGCCATTCACGACCACTAGTCTGGTCCCTCTGGACCAGGATTGGTTGGTCGACGCCTCGCTGACGCGAATCCAGTAAACTTAAGTGCCAACGGCTTCTAGGCCTGTAAATCCTGTAAATGAGGCATGATCCAATCTCTAGTGGCCGTGATGGCCCCTGCGTAAATTTGGGGTAATTCGGAAAAGAGCTCATGACGGGCGTTGTGAAACACGTCGAGCTTCACGGCGCCGGGTGCATTTTCATGGGCAGCTAGGGCCCAGCGGCGCGCACAGTCAGGATCAACCACTTGCTCCAGGGTTGGAGCAAGCACCAATGTGGGTGTACTCAACTTCTTGAGGTTGTCGGCATGGAAACAAGTGTCGATAGCGCGGAACGACGCAGCTACCCAGCCAAATGTGGCACCTGGGATCTTGTAAGGAGCTGCGACGATCCGCTGATACAAATCAGCGCGATGCGTAAGCTTATTGTCGGCGAAAGTGGCACGACCAAAATCGCCGGCTCCGGAGCTGATACTACCGAGCCCCAAATGCGCAAGCGTCCGCGACAGGGGACGCGCGAGCGGTATCGGTACAGGTCTATTAGGTAGACCAAGAAAAGGCGATGACAACACCAAGGAACGCGGCGCTAGTTGCCCCGTTATCGTGCCGTAAAGTGAGATGAGAGCGCCCATCGAGTGGGCCACCAGCACGTAGGGCTTGCCGTCTGTCATTTTTTTAATCAGGTGCAATAAGTCACTGACATAAGTGTCGTAGCTATCGATGTAGGCGCGTGTACCGCCTGATCCGCCTTGCCCACGATGATCACAGGTCAAAAACCCTACATGCTTCGGCAGAGCTAAGTCGGCCTGAACATAAGCGTATTTTTCAATCCACTCGGCGCGACCATTCAAAAACACGACAAAGTGCGAGGGGTCTTTATCTTTGAGGACGCGACCGTAGCGCAACTCAACTTTACCATCCGGCATGCGTAATTTGCCGATATCAAACTGGCGCTCAGTTGCCTTGATCTCGTCAAATTTAGTCATGGACAAGCCGGTCATAGCGATCTGCCTCCTCGAGCCATAATTTAAGTTCGCGCGGATAATTCGTGCACAGTCCGTGTAAGCCAAAGGTACGAAGCGTCGTCCAGAGGGCGTCCCGTCCATGGTCCTCGCCCACCATCTCCGCCCATGCGTAAACGCGCCAGTTGCGCGCTGCGGCCTGGTCCATCAAATTGGCGTCCACGAGACTTGTATGCGGATGCAGGATGTTCGTGCTTGCCTGTGCCAGAAAGACGCTAGGCGCTAGGGTGGCAAAAAACGGCCAATTAAACGAATCAGAGCTCCAAAGGCAGGCCCGTTGCACCGCGGGGGCGTGGTACTTCATCCATACCAAAGGCTTGGCTTGAAAACACGAGACGATGATGCGCTCGCGCCGAGGGTGCTGCGCCACCAGCTTAGCCACCACATCGGCCAACTTTTCTGACTCACCCTTGATCTCAATATTGAGTTCAATCGCGGGCAACAGACGCTCGAGGGCCTCGTCTAGAAAAGGTACGGGCTCACCATTCAGGAGCCGAATCCGACTAAGCTCGGCCCTGTCGAGTCGCGAAATCCGTTGCCGCAGTCCCGTGGTCTTGGTGAGTGCATCGTCATGATTAATCACCGCATGGCCGTCACGCGTGAGCTGGACGTCGAGCTCGATGCGCACGGCGCCAGCAGCTACGGCTTTGCCGAAGGCGTCCCAGCTGTTCTCTAGACCCTCTTTGTTGGCGCCACGATGTGCAATCACCAGCATCGATTGCCCCCATCACCATTACGAGTAACCGTCAGTATTGACTAGTTGAATGACGATATCGCGATCCCACGTCGCGGGTCCAGGCAAATACTGCCGGTTAGAGGATGTCGCGTAGTAGGTTACACTATTATTACCGACCTCAATGTTTTTCTCAGAAGCCTTCCCCTTCCCCGGAGACCTCATCATGAGTGACCTATTACGCAGCTCCTTGGCCCGTCGCACCCTTGGCGCACTCGTAGCGCTGGTAGGCTTATCCACTGCGGTGAGCCCACGCGCCTACGGTCAGAGTGCGGGTGGCGGGCCGTTTGCCATGTCATCCGGCCGGAGTGGTGGGGACGGACCCTATCGCAGCTTGATGCTGGGACTACCCTTAGCCTCGACCGAGAGGGGACCCATCGGCCGCGTCGAATGGAATCTCTACGGCAAAGGTTCTTTGGCGGTCGAAGGTAGTTCTGAAGTTCTTGCCGAAGACTTGCTGCGGAGCCAAGTGACAGAGTCGGGTGAATCGATGATGACCAAGGGTGGGCAGATGAGCCTCCTCTACTTCCGCTATAGCAAACCGGCGTCGATGGCAGGGTGGTACTACGGCTTTGGGTTGGGTTATCACGAAGAGAGCGTCCAGTGGCACCGCCGCACGTCAGCTCCGGGCATCGCGCTAGCCGATGCATCTTATGTTAATCATTCTGCTTCATTAAGAGGCCCGACGGGTCACGGGCGTGCCGGCTATCGCTACGTCGGCACCGACGTGCCCATGCTGGTCGGCGGTTATTTCGGCCTGAGACACTTTCAGGCCTCGATCAGCGACAGCAAGCCCGAGGATTATGCTGAGAGCTCGGTGGCCCAAGTGGCCATGAGTGGCGCTGAGAAGACGCGCCTGCTCAATCGCTTTCGCACCGCTCCGGAAATCGGCATTGAGATAGGCTTCGTCCTCTAATCTGCCAGCATCACGAAACTGTGTCTGACAGTCTTTAGTTATGCTACCTTGGTGGCTTATCGGCACCAGGGGGATATGTGCGGATTGCAATCGATGCCAGGATGATCAACCCAGGCAGTATGCATGGCATCGCTCGCTATGTATACGAGTTGCTAATGTGCCTGATGAAGAGCGGGACCGGCGATGACTACTTCATCATCGTCAATCCCCATAGCCCTCTAGAGAGTATCTCCTGGCCTAAACACATGAGCCTCAAGACGGTCCAAGGCAGCTGGATGAGTCTCAGCCAGCAGTGGGAGTTGCCGCGCCTCCTTCACGACATCAAGGCCGACCTCTTCCATGCACCGTCATTTATGGCACCGTTGGTCTGCCCCTGCCGTCTCGTGATGACCATCCATGACCTGAACCACATGGTGCTGCCGCAGTTCTATACGCCGTTTCATCAATTCTACTATCAGCTATTTGTCCGCAGCTGTATCCGTCGCTCGGATTACATTCTCACGGTGAGCAATTTCTCCAAGGATGAGATTGTACGCAATCTTGCCATATCACCGGACAAGATCTTCGTGACCTACAACGGTGTGTCCGACAATTATCGACCGGTCGTAGATCAGGAATATTTGGACTACGTCCGCGATCTTTACGAATTGCCTGAGCGCTTTATCTTCTGCCTGTCAAACAATAAGCCGCACAAAAATGTCCACCAACTTGTGCGCGCCTATTGTCATGCCCAGCTTACAGTACCTCTCGTTTTGGCTTGTCCCGTTGATACAAGCCTCATCAGAATTGCTGAAAATTACGGCAAAAAGCACCTGATCTACTTCTCTAAGTTTATCGCCGAGGAGCACCTCCCGAGTGTCTATTCTATGACGCACCTGTTTGTTTATCCTTCGACGTACGAAGGGTTCGGACTACCACCGCTAGAGGCGCTTTCTTGCGGCGCTCCTGTAGTCGTTGCGCATTCGTCTAGCTTGCCAGAGGTTGTGGGCGACAGCGCCATTTTTACCGACCCATTTGACTATCAGGACATCGCACGCGCCCTTGAGCTTGGTGTCCGTGACGAGGCGCTGCGCAAGCGGCTATCACATATAGGTGTCCAGCATGCCAAACGATTCTCGTGGCAGGCCATGACGGATCAGACGGTTGAGATTTACAAGAAATGTCGGATCGCAAGTAATGCCGGCGCTACGAAACGAGTGGAACCGACATGAGAATAGGCATCAACGGCAGATTCCTTGCCGCTAAACGTACCGGTGTTCAGAGAGCTGCGTACAATTTAATTAAGGCCCTGGTCCGCGTTGATCATGTGAACGAGTACTACCTCTTCACTTCTGCCGACCAAGCGACTAATCCTGACTGGAATTTTCCTAACGTCAAAGTCATCGCCGCGAACATTCGCGAGGGCGAAAACTTTCGCAATCATTTGTGGGAGCAGTTTGTGCTGCCACGCCTAGCTATGCGGCATCAAATTGACATTTTGCATTCACCGGCCAATCTAGCGCCGCTGCTTTATCGCGGCAAATCCATCGTCCATATTCATGATCTTTGTTTTGTCGTCAATCCACAGTGGTTCAGCTTCTCATTCCGGACCCTCTATAATTTTGTGATCCCCCGTCTCGCTAGACGCGCCGCCAAGGTCATCACCAACAGCAACAACTCACGCAACGACCTGCTGCAGTTTTGTAATTTACCCGCGGAGCGAGTCAGCCAAGTGTACTGGGCGGTGGACGATCTTTTCACTTCTAGGGATCGCGAGGATAATCAACCAACCGATTGGAATTTAAACGACTACATCTTGTATGTGGGCTCGCTCGAGCCACGTAAGAACATCGGCACGCTGCTCGAGGCCTACGAGCTCATGCGTAGTCGGTACCCCGACTTAAAGCCGAAGTTGGTGCTCATCGGGGGGGAGAGTCCGCTTTTTGCCGAAGTCCGGCTCAAGGTCAAAAAATTCAAGGACGACATCCTATTCAAGGGATTCGTCAACGATGAGATGCTCAGGGCCTCGTACCGGCATGCCAGCATTTTCGTTTACCCTAGTCTTTACGAAGGCTTTGGCTTGCCGCCGCTGGAAGCAATGGCAAGCGGGGTCCCCGTGGTCACCACGCTCACCTCGTCCCTTCCAGAGGTCGTGGGCGATGCAGCGATGATGGTAAGTCCTTATAATGTCGAGCAGCTTGCCGAAACGATGGCCAACGTACTGACCAAGCCCGAGCTGCGGCGGGATATGATCACCAAGGGCAAGGAACAAGTACGCAAATTTAACTGGTATCGTGTTGCGCGCAACACCTTGGCCGTTTATTACGAAGTCTACAACGCGCAGCCAGCGGCGGCTGGCGATTCACGGCAGTTTCTCCCGTTCTCGGTCTGGCGAGAACTGCGGGATCTCGAGGCCCGCGAATTGCCTCCCGCAACGCTCACGTTGTCATGACGCTACGAACAACTTCACTGGAGATAGCATCTTATGCAACGCGAACGCATTGCCCTCGTTCTTGCCTCTGGCAAGCCTGACACCGTCATCACCGTCTGCGGCTGGGTCCGCAGCAAACGTGAGTCAAAAAACTTTGCCTTCCTCGTGCTTGGCGACGGCTCTACGCAAGACAACCTGCAGGTTATTGTCGACGTCGGCACCCAACCATCCACCCAGCTGCCCCAGTGTAATACGGGCGCAGCCATCAGCGTCCGCGGCGTCTTGCGCGAATCTCCCGGCAAAGGCCAATCGGTCGAACTTTTGGCGCAGGAGATTACCATCTTCGGCGGCGCCGACCCAGAGACCTACCCACTGCAAAAGAAGGGGCATACGCTCGAATTCTTGCGCGAGATAGGCCACCTGCGTCCGCGCTCGAATACCTTTGGTGCCGTGTTCCGCGTGCGCAACGTCCTGTCTTATGCCGTGCATGAGTTCTTTCAGAGTCGCGGCTTCGTCTGGGCTCACACTCCGATCATTACTGCCAACGATTGCGAAGGGGCGGGCGAACTATTTTCCGTGACGACTCTGGATCCCAATAAATTGCCGCGCGACGACAAAGGCCAGATTGACTACACTAAGGACTTTTTCGGCAAAAAGGCCCACCTCACCGTCTCCGGACAACTAGAAGGTGAGTTTATGGCGATGGCGCTTGGCTCCATCTATACCTTTGGACCGACCTTCCGCGCCGAAAACTCGAACACCACGCGGCACCTTGCTGAATTTTGGATGATCGAACCAGAGATGGCCTTTGCTGATCTCGATGATGATGCCAAACTGGCCGAGGATTTTCTGCGCGCCATGTGTGCCGCTGCCGTCAAACACTGCCAACCCGAACTTGAATTTTTGGAAAAGCAGTATAAGACCATCACCGTGGCCGAGATTGCTAAGCTCGCCGCATCACCCTTTACTCGTATCACCTATACCGATGCGATCGCCGAACTCAAAAGGGCCAAGGTCACCTTTGAATTCCCCATCGATTGGGGCAAAGACATGCAAAGCGAGCACGAGCGCTATCTGACTGACACTGTGTTCAAGGGCCCGGTGATCGTCACGGATTATCCCGAGCAAATTAAAGCGTTTTATATGCGCCTCAACGACGACGGCAAGACAGTGGCGGCCATGGATGTACTGGCGCCACGCATCGGCGAAATCATCGGTGGCAGCCAGCGCGAGGAGCGTCTGCCACTCCTCGAGAAACGCATGGCCGCCATGAATATCCCAACAGCTGATCTGCAGTGGTATCTGGATCTCAGACGGTTTGGCTCAGCGCCTCATGCGGGCTTTGGTCTGGGCTTTGAGCGTCTCGTTCAGTACCTGACTGGCATGGGTAACATTCGCGATGTGATCGCATGTCCACGAGCGCCGCAACTGGTCGCGTTTTAACGAAAAAAGGTTTATAAATAGAGGCACAGGAGGTGCCTCTTATGGTTTTCTTGCGCTGCAGTGCAGGGCTTCGCCTTGCCGTAAAGCTTGCCTTATCTGTCTCTCTCCTCACCGCCTCGCCGTCGCTTGCTTCGGCCGCGACAGCGCGGACTGGGGGCATCAGCCTCGAGCATAAGGAGCAGCATTGGCCGGCTCCACATCACGGGCTGCCGCATGTGGTGATGACGTCGTCTGGTTTTACCATCACGACGGCGCAGGGCCGCACGTTTAAGGTACCCAGTGACGACACCGCTAGGGACCGGTTCCTTACTCTTTGGCTACAGCTACACGATCCACGAAATGGCTACTTCAGTGCGACTGACCTACCTTATCATTCGGCCGAGACGCTCATCGTTGAAGCGCCCGACTACGGGCATTTAACGACGAGCGAAACGATAAGCTACTGGGCATGGCTCGAAGCTGTCTACAGTCGCTACACTGGCGACTTTAGTCTGCTCGGTTACGTTTATGACCGCATGGAGGCCTACGCAGTTCCAAAAATGCAGCACGGTGTAGGCTCCTACAACCCGTCCTCTCCTGCGCAGTATGCACCTGAACGCGACCTACCTAACGAGTACCCAGTACAACTGAATCAGGGTGTGCAAGTTGGTACTGATCCGATCGCCAAAGAGCTTGCTGCGGCCCACGGGCCAGAAATTTATGGCATGCATTGGTTGATCGATACAGACAACTGGTACGGCTATGGTCACGGTACCAACCCGGTGCCGATTAACACCTTTCAGCGCGGTGCTATGGAGTCCGTATTTCTTACGGTGCCCCATCCCTCGTTTGATGAATTTCACTTTGGTGCACCAGATCAGGGCTTTTTAAGCTTATTCGCTGCTGATCCTAGTGGCTATAAACGGCAGTGGCGCTACACCAACGCACCTGATGCTGATGCACGCATGGTGCAAGCGACCTATATCGCTATGCAAGCAGCGCGTGCCAGCGGTGATGAGCAGGCGGTACGCTCACTCGCTGCTAAGGCGAGTAAGATGGGCGATTACCTGCGCTATTCTATGTTTGATAAGTACTTCAAGGCGACGGGCTGTATGCGTCCGGATTGCACCCCTGGTCAGGGCTACGACGCCGCCCATTATTTAATGGCTTGGTACTACTCGTGGGGTGGCTCGCATCCTCAGGATCAGGGCTCATGGTCATGGCGTATTGGTGGCAGTCATGCGCACTTTGGTTATCAAAATCCTTTTGCTGCCTACATCTTGAGTCAAGATCAAGATTTCCTGCCGCTTTCGGCCCATGGTGCTGCCGATTGGCATCAGAGTCTGACGCGTCAACTTGAATTCTATCAATGGTTGCAAGCGGCCGAAGGCGCCATCGCTGGTGGCGCCACCAATAGCTGGCTTGGCCGCTACGAGACGCCTCCTGCTGGTCAGAGCCAGTTTTACGGCCTGAGCTTCGAGCCCCATCCGGTCTACCATAATCCCAATTCCAATAGTTGGTTTGGTTGGCAGGCTTGGTCGATGGAACGAGTGGCAACTTATTATCAAGTGAGCGGTGACCGATCGGTCGAGCCATTGCTGACACGCTGGGTCAACTGGGTAACCGCTCACGTCAAACTTCAAGATGATGGCGGGTATCTGATTCCATCGACTCTTGAGTGGAGCGGACAACCCGACTCGTGGGATCCGCAGGTCCCTGATCATCAGCGCAATCGCGCGCTGCATGTGCGGGTGACTGAGTATGCTGAGGACGTTGGTATAGGCACGAGCTTAGCCAAGGCTTTAGCAAGTTACGCCAAAGGCTCGCGTCTGCACCGCCAAGTGGAGTCCATACAGGCTGCGACGTTGGCACAAGAACTCATCGACCGTACCTGGAATCACTACCGCGACGACAAAGGCGTCACCAACAACGAGACGCGCGCCGATTACAAAAACTTCAATGCCGGTGTCTATATCCCGCCCGGCTATCAGGGTAAATTAGCGCACGGCGCTGAGGCCATAAGTAATGCCACGTTCCTGAGTCTTCGGCCGCAGTACCGTCAGGACAATGAATTTAGCAAAGTGCAAAACTACTTGAACGGCGGCCCGGCACCGATTTTCCGCTATCACCGGTTTTGGGCCGAGGTCGAAGCGGCCGTGGCCTTCGCCAATTGAGAGCGCTAGTTTTTTGACTGAGGTGGAGTATCGCCTGCATGGGCACGCTCCACCTTAGTAACATCAGCATCCGACACTGGTGCCAAATTTGTGTGGGTGAAAGCTTGATCACTAGGGATTCCTAGCTGTAATCCACGGGCAGCCTCGAGAGTCACAGCGCCGCTGACCAAATTGAGTTTGAAGACGTGACCAGCAAAGGTGTGATCATCACTGATAAAGTGGAAGTGGTAGCCGGGCACGTTAATGCCCGACACATAAGACGGCATGCGGAAACCAACCATAGTCCCGGTCACCCGGGCTCGCTCAAAGATAGGCTGCTTCTTCACGGCTTCCGTGAGCTTGGGGTAGGGGCGCTCTTGCCTAGGTGCCACGCGCAGTGTTACAGCTGCGAAGTCACCACTGATCTTTATAAACACAGGTGTATTTAGACTTGGCATGCGCGCATCGACTGCTGCCTCAATCTGGGCTAGGTCTAGGTTCTTCAGTTGCTCTGCTTTGGCATCTGCACTGAAACTGGCAACTGTCGCAAATGGTGTGGAGCACGCGCTTAACCGCTCCACCTTGCCGGACTGACGTGCTGCGTATACTTGGCCGTCGACGACGATCATCTCACCGTCTAGGTGATCGAATGTACCAACGCCGACATTGGACCCACGCCTCAGGACATCGCTACAGCTGGCGTTACCGTCGTAGAGACCTGCCATGACCGCCGCGATAGGTGCCGTCTGGTAAATCCAACCCGGTTCAGCTATCCCCATCTGGGAACAGATTAAAAGCAATGCCGCGTAAATATGCCGAGCCATTTTCACTCCGAAGTCTCCATCACTTAGCGCCGTACGCATAGTCAATTCATTTACAAAGTAAACGCAAGATTAGAATATAACTCAACAAACACAGCTGAAATTCCGATAAACTAACATCATGCAGGCGCCGTAAGCCTGGCGCTAGGCCGCACTACACCAGCATAAATACACGATCGAGGTCGCAAGTGACATCTCAAAGCCAAAACACGAAAGCTTGGCCGCTAACTCAAAAGTGGTTTGCCGCGGGTCTAGGTCTCGTGAGTTTGGGACTCGGCTGCGCCTTTTACGCCAGCATGCGTCCCGCTCAGTTCTGGATCTCATGGGCACCGCGGCTCCCACCTCTACCGTTGCCCACCGTGATTGCTACGAGCGCTCCGAGCTTTCTACACACGGTAGCATTCGCTCTCATGGGGTCAGCTATGAGTCAGAAGCCCGAGCGGTCCGTAATCTTCTGGACCGCCGTGTCGCTGGCCTGGGAGGCTATGCAAGGCCTATGGCCGGTGCTTGGCGTGTGTGACCCGTCCGATTTCGTCTTTGCCTTGCTCGGTGGAATTTTGAGTTGGACCATCGCTCACGGGCAAGTCCAGACCAAGTTGCCGCCGCTGAAAACTCTTTGTGTCAAAATCCCGGTAACCTTGGCCGGTGCTGCCGCATTGATGGCGACGAGTCCGTCGCGTGGTCCCTTTAACCCTGTTTATATTCAACCGATTTACATGAGCTACGAGGACCTCCGCATTGCCTTTCGCGTTGAGCCTCCAAAGCCCATAGCCGAGGCAGGGAAGATACTACGCCATGACAAGTATTTGCTCATTAACGACATCAATAAAGGCATTCATGTATTTGACAATGAAGATCCGACGCAGCCTAAAGCCATCGCCTTCCTGAACATCCCTGGAAACATCGATATCGCGGCTAAAGATCAGGTGATCTACGCCGACAGTTTCACTGATTTACTAACTATTGAGTTTATTGATGGCAATTTCTACTTAAGACATCTTGAAGCCGATGTCTTTCCCTACAACGCCTATCAGATATTTCTCAACAAGGGAGCAGGAAGGCCACCCTACGGATCGTTTAAAGAAATCGATCCTAAAAGTGGTGTCGTGATCGGTGCAAAAGATTCTTGAGCAATAAAAACGGTCTCACGGAGCAACCAAGCATATGCGTCAAAAAATTGAAAAAACTATATTCTGCTTGTTGATAGCAGCTCCCACATTACTAGCTATCAGCTGCGGTACTGGTGGCAGCGGTGGCAGTACAGGTAATAGTGGAATTGGTCAGACTGGTTCTACGGCACGCTTTGCTATTGCGGGAAATGTGCTGTACACATTGAGCACTAGACCCAAAAGCGGCCCGGCTACGCCTCCCGAACCATCGAGCTGGCAATATGCAGTGTCAGGCGATCCGATCATCCGTACCTTTGATATTGCGACGCCTACGATTCCCGTTATGTCTGCGGATGTGCCGGTGCAAGCGAGGCCTGAAACCCTATTTTCGAACGGTAACCAACTCTTTGTCGGCACCCTTACTGGCATGGAAATGTACGACCTTTCTGAGCCACTCAAACCGCGTTTTCTATCACTGGTTCAGCACGTGCGCGCTTGTGATCCCGTCGTGACAGAAGGCACCACAGCCTACGTCACACTACGTAGTGGTGGCGGCTGTTTTAATGCAGAGAATGTTTTAGAGATCATTGATTTCAAGGATCCGATCAAGCCTATCAAATTAACTAGATTTACCATGAACGCGCCATTTGGCCTGGCAGTGCATGATGGACGCGCATTCATATGCGACGGGCCCGCTGGGCTCCGGATCCTCGATGTTAAAGACCAAACGCACATCCAAGATCTACCAAGTGTGTCCGAAGAAATCTGTACTGACGTCATATTGAATGGGGAGCACCTAATTACTACTGGCTTTACGGGAATCGCACAGTATGACGTAAGTCAATTGCCACCGCGCAAGCTCAGTGTGATCGCCGCTACAGACCCTCGTAGCTCTGGTACGACAAAATCGACGCCTTAAAAATCTGGATAAAAATAATATATTGGGGTGATAATTCGCTATGTTTACCATAACGGTACAAGTCTCAACCCCGTTATGGTCTCACTTTTAGTGCGCGTGCACCGATAGCACTTCTGAGAGGTATTGTCCCAACACTAATATCCCAACGCTTTTCCGATGCGAGGCACAGTATGGCTGATCACACAGGCAAATTTAGTAACCACGCCGCACTAGCTCTTACGACCGCGTTGTCAGCGATGCCCTCATGGTCCTGCAAGTCTACCAATGCGCGGGATCAAAGTGCGCTAGCCTCAGCACCACAGCCGACGGACCCTAAATCGAGTGCATACACAGTGACCCACTACGAGGGTCGCGTTGCGTACCAGACCAAAGCCGATTATCAAAAGTGTCATCTCTACACCTTCAAAGCGAATAAGGACGGCAAACTTGCCTTAGTTAAATTCTTGGGCGGGACCCGCGACTTTGAACTCAGATCCTACAGAATCGGTGGACCTGCCGAAGAAAATAAAGATCGCCTCGAACTGAAAGTCGACCTCGAGCGCACCCCTTACAAGGAACTAGAAGGCTACACCCGGCTTGCTCGCTCCGAGGAAACCGAGAAAAAATCTCTGACCTCAAGCACTCTCATTGTGACGGATGTTGCCGTGCGCGATGAAAAACCCAACTGGTTTGGCGCCGTAGTCGGCAGCGAGGTATATAAGATTAAAATCATCGGCGGCATGACCATGGACGACAGTAGCCGCGAACGCGAAACGGTGACTTGTGTCGGAGTCGCCAAGGTTGACGAGAAGGGCACGGAAGAACTGCCAAAAAACTAGCCGATACGTCTGACCTTGATCAGCTCATCGGCAAAGATAGATTATAAGGTTCCGATTACTTTGAAGTATTAGCCTCCCTCGGGCGGCATGAATCGTGCAGAACCAAGGTTGAACTAGACCAAATGGACTCACGGTATCGCCATGCTTCCTTTCGGATCAACATTGCCAAACTGGGCCCAGCGCAAGCACCTTACCCGCGGCGCACTGGGCCTCACACTGGGACTTGTTGCGGTAGCCATGTGGGCTGCAAATCCTGTTTGCCAACGATCGCGTTCCCAGGCAACTGATCAAGTCACTGATCATCCAGCCCCAATCATCGCCACCACAAACCCAGTCATCGATTTTAGCCGTGCTGATTTTGACTCGCAAAACAGCTTCGAAATTGGCCGCTACTTGCAACCAGAGTCCGTAGATGGCTCGGCCATCTATCAGGCGACCTTAAAACTCCCACCTAATCATCATGGTTTCGCAATCAAGTTCTCCGAGATCAATGGTCACGCCCTCATCTACATTGACAACTTACTAGTACGCGAGGCGGGTTATTATGATGAGGCAGTGCACCAAACTGTGGCGGCTGGACGACATATTTATGTCCCGTATTATACCGAAAACGGAACGGTTAACCTGAAAGTTAAAGTCACCAATCGCTCAGCCCCGATCACAGGGATCACCGGAACCGTTAAAATTGGCAGCCCTGAAGCGATTGCTGCTATCAGAACCGGTGGTTTCGTTTTGGACGGCGTCGTCGCGAGCATCATGCTTTTTATGTTCTTTTACCACTTAAGTATTTTTGCCATCGAGCGGCGTCGCGTGAGCAATCTATGGTTCTCTCTGTTTTCTTTATTTGTGCTGATAAGGTCGACCTTAGTTGGCGAAGCTAATTTGGCCGCAGAATTATTCCAGATCGGCGACACTTGGAGCTGGCGTGCTGAACTGATCACGTTCTACTGGTCACTCCCGGTGCTGACAGCATTTATGAACGCTCTTTTCCCGAACGAAACGGAGCGCCGTTACCCTTGGATCACCTTAGCACTGGTCATACCTTTCACGTTACTCACGCTGCTGACAGAACCTAGGATTTTCGCCCCGGCGAAAATCTTCATCCAAATAGCGCAGGTCATACTGACCTTCGTCTATTTGCGGAGCATCATGAAAGCCATAGCCCGTAGTCGTCCAGGTGCAAGGGCTTTTCTCGGTGGTTTTCTAATGCTGGCTAGTTTATCCCTCGCCGAAGTGGCTGCTCTTTATTTAGGTTGGGACATACCACGTCTCTCTAATCTCGGTGCCGTTGGCTTCGCAGCTGTGCAATCAATACTCTTAGCCAAGGGTTACAGCGATGCGTTTTATGCCGCAGAGACGAGCGAGCGCAATATCCGCCGTTTACACAACGAACTAGTCAAACAGGAGCGTGACCGTCTAGAAATCACGCGCATTCAAACAGAAAAGTCCATGATGAAAACTAGCCTTGCCGAGGCACAAGCGTTCACCAGCGCGCTCGGCGACGTGGCTCTTTCAATGCCTGAACTACAAGTCGCATCAGCGGTAAAATCAGCCGAGGTTGCTGGTGGTGATTGGCTCGGCATAGAGTACGACGAGCAGACCCAGCGTGCCTATGCCGTAATCGCGGATGTCACAGGTCACGATATGCTATCAGCGCTAGTCACTCTGACTGCAGTAGGAACTTTCAGGGGCGCACTTGCAGCAATCAAGGCCCAGGAAACGAGTGATTCCCCCGAGGCCATCTTGGTACATCTAGTCCGGACCATGAACGACGCTGTGCGGAAGGCAGGTCAGAAAAGTGAACGCCTCATGACCATGGCAGTGATCATGATCGACTTGCGCCATGGCGAGGCCTACTACTGCAATGCGGGACACACGCCGCTCCTCATGGTGAGCAACCAGAGCGTTAAAGCAGTAGCGCGCCCTTCGTCACCGCTCGGACTAGCATCAGAGGTCCTGCCACAGGTCACCAAACTGGATCTTAATCCCGGGGACGGGATATTCCTCTATACCGACGGCTTACTCGACAATGAGGGTCCAGACGGTGAGAGACTCAAGATCCGCATGCTACAGCGACTCCTAGCAGCAGCAGAATCACCGCGTGAATGCGACCGGATGATTCGGGAAAGCTGCGAAAACCTTTGGCAAAACACCCCCCAAAAAGACGACAGTAGCTACCTTCACATCCGGTGGCTACCAGGGCGGGATCACGGCATCAGTGGCGCCTCTTAGCTTTACACTGTAACAGCAGAGCCGCTTGACTCGCGAAATACTTTGAACTAGACCCGGTGTTAGGCAGCCTCGGTTGCCACTTGACTCCTCCCTCAAGGTGATACGTTGACCCCTAAGGCTCTACATTCCGGTTGCATGTGTTGTTGCTGTTGCAGCACCGGCCTGGTGTCGCCTTTTAGGGATTGCGCTTAAGCATACTGACTCAGTACCTCAAGCCCCCCACCGGCGACACAGCCAGTGGGGGGATTTTTTTATCGCGTTCATTTCAGGACTATTGATCGATAGATGTGATTCATTAGGGAGCTACCGCAGATGATTGATGAAGCATTAAGGATTAAGATCGCCCCCGTAACTCTCTCGTTACTATTAATATCTGGCTGCGAAGTTTCATCGGCAGAGCAAAGTCATCTCAAAATCCGTAGTGGTCAAGAGGTAACCTGGCAACAAGAGGGCCCAGAGGCCAAATCGACAGTAGGGCTGATTATTCAGGATTCCTTTGGACGCGAGTCGACTTGTAGTGCCGCGCTCATAGGTCCTGACCTACTCGTGACTGCGGCTCACTGTGTGTATGGCTATGCCGGGGTAACGGCATTTTTCGGCTTGGATCGTGACACTGCGATCGCGAGACGGCAACTCAACCCAGCCGCTGCCGTTGCGATCCATCCTGATTACAAAGCACAAGGCCCTGAAATCGCGCCGCACGACATCGCTGTGCTCAAACTTAAATCCGCAGCTCCGAGCAACTACGAACCAATCGCACTAGCTGCAAGTACCGCCAATCTAGAGCCCGGAACTCAGGTGCTGCTCGCAGGCTACGGCATCACCGAACTAGGACGCGACAGTGGCACTTTGCGCTATACCATGGCCACTTATACCGGTAGCGATGCACAAGGTCGCCTGCAAATTAACGATCCGTGGCGCCGCGGCGCATGTAGCGGTGATTCCGGTGGGCCCCTCTACCATGAGGAGGATGGACGTTACGTGGTCGCCGGCGTCTTGTCAGGAGGGCCAATTCCGTGCCGCGGTGTTAACTTCTACACCGCGGTAGCGGAACATTTGGACTTTGTTAAAGAGGCGCAGATCGCTTTAGATCACTAACACAAACACCTGATCCACTAGACTTTTTGCTGATGAGCTGATCACGACCACTGGCTGACCAAAGAGAGCGGTGACTAAATCAGCACCAGTATCGATGACTTGATCGGCTAATCTGATTAAGCTCGTCAGTATCCCAGTCCTAGGTTTTTGATCGACTATGATGACGACCTTGCCATCGACCGTCTTTTTTTCGACCCAGGGATCTGTCAAAAGCATACGTTTTTATTGCAAGATTATTACTGGCCATTTGGCCAATAAATTTCCATAATGCCACCGATCACAATTATTTCAGATAGTTAGACTGCAATCACCAGATTGGGAGCTTGTATGACGACGATCCCCCCCGGACTTACTTCCACTGTAGTTGGTATCGATGCCCTCGCAGTTTATGTACCAAAGCCCTATGTCGATCTCACCGGTGAATGGGCGCACCAACGCTTGGCATCAAGCGGCGCTGACAACGTAGACAATCTAATAGGTAAAATCCGCGCTGGCATTGGTGTGGAACGCATGGCTATTCCCGATGCGCACGAGGATATCGCCACCATGGCCGCGATGGCGGTGAAGAAGCTCATCGAAACCTCCGGCATCGATCCCACCGATATCGCCTATCTAGCCGTCGGTACAGAGTCCACGGTGGACCAATCGAAATCGGTGGCCGCCTACGTCCTCGGCATGATCGAGCGCCATTACGAGGTCGATCTCGCTCACGTTGGTTGCCCGCAGTATCAGTTTGCCTGTGCTGGCGCTACGTATGCTCTTGAATCTGCACTGGCTGCGGTTAAGGCTGAGATATTCGATCGTCCCTATGCTGTCGTAGTCGCCTCAGACGTTGCGCGCTATTCTCTCGAGTCTCCAGGCGAATACACGCAAGGCGCCGGTGCCGTCGCCATGCTGATTAGCCGCGATCCGCGGCTCCTCAAGATCGATCCGACGCTGATCGCCACGGTGACGCGAGACGAGCGGGACTTTTTCCGCCCCAACTATTCAAAGACTGCAGTCGTCGACGGTAAATATTCCATCGGCGTTTACCTAGACTGCATCGAGAAGGGTCTCGATTACTTCTTGAATAAAAAGACATTGAAGGAGCAGCTCTTAACGCGCAGCGACTCCAGGTCTCAGGATCTCTATGACCTCGTCGATCATTTTGTCTTCCATGTTCCCTTCCCCAAAATGGCCGAGTACGCCATGGCTCGGGTAGGAGCCAAACTGTGGCGTCACCATGACCAATTTAAAGGGTCGGTTGAGCTGACCTGCAGTCTCACTGCAGATGCCACATCCGAGCAAAAAACTGCTGTGGACAAAGCTATTGCCAAACTGCCGGAGTTTCGTCAGGCCTATCAGGATAAGGTCGCTCCGTCGCTTAAGTTCACGCGCGAGATTGGCAACATCTATACCGGCTCACTTTTTCTTGCCCTCGCTAGTCTCATTGAAGACGCAAACCTTCGCGGCAAGGATTTAACCGGCCACAAAACTCTGCTCCTATCCTACGGCAGCGGCGCCACGGCTAAAGTGTTGTTGGCAGAATTCACCGATCAGTACAAAGATGTGTATTCAGGTACACCAGTTACTGATTGGCTGGCGCGCGAGCACGATCGCAAAGGTGCACGGTTTGAACTATCCGTCGCAACTTACGAGACCATACACGCTGCCAGCGAGGTCACCTTTGCTGCCCAGACCGAGGTCAAACGCCAAGGTGCCAGCGCCGGCACCTTGCGTGATGGAGTGATTCAACCACATGTGGCTGTGGACAAAGACCAGGGAGCGCTTCATCTGGCAACGAAGCCGCGCAGTGTGAGGCAGCCTCAAGGTGAGTTCGCCCTGATCCGTGTCGGTCACGAAGAATCAAAGGACAGGATGGACGTCGGGTATCGTTATTACGAGTGGGTTCCCAACTGACGCTGATCGCTCTTTCGGCTGCGTGTTAACTCAACCTAGAAGTTGTGAATGACGCGCCTACTTGCGCAACCACTCCATCATGAGCTTCTTGATCATGGTCTGATACGGCACGCCGTGCCGCTCTGCCTTATAACGGAATGCGGTAAGTAGCTGTTCTGGTATCTTGATGCTAATCAACTTAAGTGCTTGCTTGGCGCGCGGATCGGTCAGATCACGAAAAGACTCGAGGAACTCAATAATGGGCGTGACATCATCCATCGGTCCAACGAGCTCGTCGCGCGTTTTGGCGCGTTGGACTGGGCGAGATTGCGTCTTCTTCTTTTTCTTAACGACCACGAAGCGCCTCCAGCATTTTAACGTCTTCAATATCCTGGGGACGGCCAGCGGCGCGCTTCATCTCAATTAAATGTGGAATCGATAGCACCTTCACTTTGTCCAAACCTGCGCGCATGATCACAGCCTTTAGGTGCGCAAGGTTATGAGTGATGATGATATCAACCACTTCTACCGGATTAACAGGATTGTAAAAACTCCATGCGATCAAATTCCGGCGATTAATATACTCCTCACGAAACCGAAATACCTCGCGCGCTGTAACCGGCAGCCTCGGCTCCATACCTATGGAGCGCAGAGCCGCCTCACAAGCAACAAATGAGTCCTCCGTGTGCCGGATAATACAGTCGATATCCACAGTGCCTCGGACAGCACCATGAAGCGCCACAGCGTATCCACCAACTAGTGCGTAGGAGACGCCAGCTGCGTCAAAAGCTTTGATGATGCGCGTTAATGTGCTCAAAATCACTCCCGCGAAGTCAAGGTATATACCAGTATATACCGTTTTCATAGAGGATGACAAGATCCGACCCGCTCGGAGTACGCGCCATCCGGCAGCTTCGACGGACCTCGATGTTTAAGTTGTGACTAAAAACGGTATATTGATGTAATTTGAGGCGTCTTGCCGGAATGATATATACTTTTTTGGCCGTCACAAAGCTTGGATATCTCCAGTGACTAAACATTTTTGGCCAATATTTAGTAAACATCTGGAACTTAGAGATTTCAGAAAAACCCACACATGGGTAGCAAGATTCATGTGTATCTTCCTTACAAACGAGTGGTTTGTTTTTTCCACACGCTCCGATGCTTACAATCGCTATAATATAAGAACAGTCTCAACAATGGCTCCTAAGGTATTTCTTCTGTACGTGATCGGACTTTGGCTATCGAGCACTCAGTGGAGCCTACGGCATTAAAAAAAAACAACCTACATTCTTCTACTTCCATCGCTATTGCTGTCTCCTCCGATCGCAGGGTTTCCGTTTAGCTTAATGGGATGGTTGACTCTTGTTGTCGCAATTTGGTCTTACGCGCAAGTGTTTGTAACAAATGGGAACTTTTAAATGGAATGGTGGACCAGAATCTCGCTACGCCGGTCTAGCGACTCAAGGCTTCAATCCACCGCCGCAGGCTTAAGCAGTAAGCTATAACCACCACTCAGCTCGTCCATGCGGTCGATCTTAGGGCTGACTGACGTGCGAGGCCTTAGCAGTACGTCATCTGTGGCGAGTTCGATCTGGCGGCCGCGCCACTTGAGAGCGAGACGTGTATTGAAGAGTGGTTGACGCGCGGCGTAAATATGGCGTGCTTGCATCACTTCATCGCTGTGCTGCAACACTTCGTGGGAGAGGCCGTGCTCCGGCTGAAAGAGGTACTGCAGCTGACCACCCACACCAATCACCGTGACGAGAGCAAATAACCGCCACACGCGCTTATCGATTTTGGCTGCCATGTCTGCAAGCACGACGGTCAATATAGCCAGAAAGGGAATTGTGATGGCGACGTACCAGTTAAACTTGGTCGCAGACGATGCGAAGAGGGCGCACGTAGGTATCACCATACACAGGCTGAGCAGCATCAGATGATCAGCGCGCAGATAATTCCATATGCCACTAAGTATTTGACGCGTGGTCGAACGGTGCTGCCAGCCTAGATAGAGTAGTAGGAGTATCAGAAGATAAAGCCAGGGCCCAAATCTGATATCCAGCGCCTCCATGACGAACCATGATGTGGTGTTGTTGCCCTCGAGCTTTTCCGTGTAGCGGCGGAAGATGTCGTAGTTGACCATAACGTCCCATGCATCGACGCCGTATTGACTGTTCGCAAAGGGGGTGCCCAGTCTTTTCACCGCCAAATACCAACCACCTATGGCCGCTCCCATGATGAGAGTCCCGAGCCAAAAGAGCCAGTCCTTGAGTAGACGCACGAGCTGCCCACTCAACAGGACATAGAGTCCTAGACCGGGCAGAAATATGCCCATCATAAAACCCTTAGTCATGAAACAGAGGCCACCGCACAGTCCGGCGAGTGGCAATAGCCAGCGCTTGCCGCGTACTTCGGCCAGCTGAAATAGGTAAATCATCGCCATGGCCGTGAGCACGTAGACAGCGTCGAGATCGCCGCTACGCGCCATATGATGACCAACGATCCCGCGACAGAGCATCAGGACCAGCGCGACTAACGCTGCCAGCGTCGCACTGCGATAGAGCCGCACTAGTGCATAGGTGAGCGTAATGATGCCTACGCCAGCTAAGGCCGACGGGGTGCGCAGAGCCCACTCGTTAAAGCCGAGTAATCGATAAGCAAGAGCAATGAGCCAAACACCCAAAGGCGGTTTAGCCAGCCAGTCGTCGCGCACATCGTCAAAATAGTAATCGATGTAGTCACCACGCTGCAGCATCTGCCATGCCGCCTCGGCGTGACGCGTCTCGTCCCACATCTTAAGCCCATGATCACCGAGCTGGAAAAAGCATGCAATCGCGCTACCGATCACCACTAACCAGGGTAATCGATTTTGCCACGCTGCCTGCGATCCGGCGCTCAACTCTGACCCCAGTCGTCATTGGGCTGAGAGCCCGCACGGCGCGGCAATGGCTGCCCCACCGACGTCTGCACAAAATACAGCGGACGCCTTTTAACCTCGTTAAAGATCTTGCCGAGATAGAGACCGAACACACCGATAAACGTCAGGTTCAGCCCAAGGCTAAGGACGTTAAAGCTGAGCAGTGACACCCACCCTGGAGCTAGCGGCGTGATACCGAGTGCCACCAACACGATTGAGACGATGATGTAAGCAATCGCCAGCACGGAAATGATCCCACCAACGAGCAGTGGCAGTTTGAGTCCGACGTCAGAGAAGGAAACAATACCGTCGGATGCCAGCTTCAGTGACTTCCGCAGCGTGTAACTCCGCTTACCAGCGAACCGTGGCGGGCAATCAAATTCCATCAAAGTCTGACGGAACCCAATATAGGGAACCATACCGCGGTAAAACTTAAGCCGCTCGGGCATCGACTTCAGGGCATCGACACAGCGGCGATCGAGGAGACGAAAATCCGGACTGTGCGGAATGATCTGCACATCTGAGGTCCGGTTATAGGTCCAGTAAAAAAGACGCGACAGCAAGTCACCCTTGGCCTTGGTCTCGGCCGTGTTGCGCCGCATCATGTTGACGACGTCGTAGCCACTGCGCCAGGCTTCGATCATGCGCGGGATGAGCTCGGGCGGATGCTGCATGTCGGCATCCATACAGATCACGACATCACCGCGTGCGGCATCAAGACCGCATGCCAGGGCCGCCATATGTCCGACATTGCGCGAGAGAGCGATGCCGTTCACGCGAGAGTCGACCTCGGCCATCTCCGTGATCCGCGCAAAGGTGGCGTCCTTACTCCCGTCGTCGACGAACAGGATCTCAAACTGGGGCGTGAGCGCCCCCAGTATCCTGATTAACTCTGCCGCCACCTTAGCAATGCAATCGGCCTCGTTGTAGGCCGGGATAACTACCGATAGGGAATATTGTTCAGGGCGCTGCGTATTCAGAGGCTGAGATCCTTAAAGTGTATAAGTTGGATACCACGGCGCGCGATGGTGGCCTTCACTTCGGGGTCGACCAGAGCGGCGAGTTCTCCGGCCCAATCGAAGTCCTGGTACCCCCAGGGTAGATGACGCCGCAAAAAGGGATCATCTAAACCCGGATGGGTCATTAGCTCCATCGTGCCGACGGGCATATCATCCAGAATCTTACAGACCGCAGCGGCATCAAGGCGACCGCAAACATCGAATCCAGCGAAATATTTTGGCCCACCGATGTTGAGATGACGGGCCTGACGCCGTGCCCGGACTCCCAGGGCCCGCATGGCCAAGTTTTGCGGCCATCGGCGGTCGCTACCTGGGACCCTTCTGCTACGATCAGGGAGACGCAACCAGGGGATCTCATACTTGGACATGAGCCTGAGGACGACTTCCAGTACCCCGGGGAGGAGGTGGAGGTGCTGCGTACCGTTAGCAAATGCAATGGACCCTAAAGCCTCGGCCATGCGCCCCAGCTGCAGATCGAGTTCCTCCTCCAGCTCACCCAGATCGATGCGGCCAAGCGAATATAGCTTAATAAATTCAGGCCAGCCTCGATGGAGGCAGTCACCCTCACCGAGGTAACTTAGGTCATCCGTTAGACTACTCTTCCTGGCCCGCAGGCTAAAACCCTCGACGATGCCGAGATGAGCCCCGATCTCCAAATTCGGGCATTGGCGCCTAAGGTTCAGGGCATAATCCGTAGCCAGTCCATTCATGAGGAGAGCGGTGGATCGGACGACGCCGCTCCGATGGGCCTCGACGATCCCGTCCGTGATGGCCTCGGTCAGACCAAAGTCATCAGCCGTAACCACCAGACATCTTTGTTGATTAGCACTTCCGGGCGACATGACTGCCTCGTATGAGTGGCGCCTGTGGGCGCTAACGCTTGGCACCCAAGCCTCTTTTCGGTTTTAATAGAGGCAATTTCTTAATTCAATCTAAGTCCTAGCGCTCACAGTACTAAAAGCGCGACGATAGGCTCCCGGAAAAAAAAGTCGGGACGAACATCTTTGGGATGGGTTAAGTACGACGGCGCACGAGGTGACCAATTTTGCATAACAGCGAACAAAAAAACATCCTAATTACCGGGGGCACGGGCTTCGTCGGCAAAGCCGTGATCGCCCGCCTTCTAGCCCAACCCTGGGTCGGCCGTATCTATGTCCTAGCACGGCCACACCGCGGACGTCCGGCATCTGAGCGGGTAGAGCAGCAACTTAAGACCATGTTCGGAGCGGACCAGGCCGCGTCGTTCTCGGACCGCATCGTCGCGGTTGCCGGAGATTTGACGGCGCCGGGCATGGGAATCGGCGCTGACGATTTAGCTCTACTTAAGTCCTCGTGCCATCAGATTCTCCATTGCGGCGCCAGCACGGATTTTGCTGCCTCACTCACAGAGGCACGCGCCATCAATTTAGATGGTACCCGTTACGTCCTTACCGTGGCTGATGAGCTGCGGCGCGACGGTATGTTGCAGCGCGTCGACTATGTGTCTACCGCCTACGTTGCTGGAACAGCGGGCCGTGTCGTCAATGAGACCGACCTCGATATGGGGCAGGGATTCCTGTCTCCTTACGAGCAGAGCAAGTTTGAGGCTGAGAAGCTGATTCACTCTTGGACGCGCGATTACCCCGTGACGATACACCGGCCGTCGATCGTTGTGGGTCAGTCCTATAACGGGTACACGCCGCACTTCAAAGTTTTGTACTGGCCACTGATGATACTGGCTCGTGAGATGGCGCAGTTCTTTGTCTGTAATCCAAACTCGTACCTCGATGTGGTCCCCGTCGATTACGTTGCTGATGCCATAGTTGCGCTACTGCCTGATCCCGAAGCCGCCGGGCGGACGTTCCTGCTCACAGCAGGACGCGGCAGAGAGATTAGGGTCCGTCAGCTCCTGGTTGACGCTATGGACCTCGCCCAAGTCAAACGCAAGCCCATCATGCCGATGTGGATCTTTGATTTTATCCGCAAGGTGCCGCCGCTAGCGCGACTGCTACCGAATGATTTCTGGGCCGTGGTCGACATGGTCGAGCCCTATCATGGCTACCTGCGCGGCATCAAGACGCGCTTCAATCCGGACCAGACGTTGAAGTTACTGGCTAAGTCGGGAGTGAAGCCGCCCGTGTGGCACAGCTACAAAGACAAGATCCTCCAGTTCTGTATCGACAGTCGCTGGGGCAAAAAGCTACCGCAGCCGGAGTATACCTATTACACACTCCCTGAAGTGGCCACGCAGCAGGCTTAATCACTTTTCGAGGACGTGACTCGATGCCTAGCGCAAGACTTCAGCTCCTAAAGGCCGCGGTCTTTGCGTCCCTCATGGGGGCAATTTGCCTATGGATCTACGCGCCCGCATTACACGGACTCCCCATCTGGGATGATAACGAAGCGCTTTTTCAGTATCCACTTATAGCGTCGCCTTTTAGCTCCCTGTCACGAATATGGTTTAGCCATCAAGCTCCAGATTTTTGGCCACTGCACTATTCTTGGTTTTTTAAGGCCTATCGCTGGTGGGGTCTGGATACATACCCCTATCACCTGACAAACGTGGTCTTACATACCTGTAACGCTCTCCTATGGGCTGCTTTGCTGCGCACGCTACGCCTACCCCTCGCGTGGATCTGCGCTGTGATATTTGCAGTGCACCCGGTGAATACAGAGGCTGTGGCCTGGATTGTACAGTTCAAAACACTGGCGAGTTCCTGCCTGTGTTTGGCCTCCTGGCTCACCTTCCTCAAATTTCTTACATGTGCTGAGCAGGTATCGCAGAGAGCCCGCATGAGCATGTATTTCGGATCGATGCTTCTTTTCGGCGCAGCACTGCTAACTAAGTCGGCGGTGGTTTTTGCCCCTTTGGTGCAAGCTGCAGCGACCTGGGTGATCACACGTGATTTGCGGCGGAGCATCAAGCTCAGCACGCCGTTTTTTATCTTGGCTTTGGTGAGTGGTGTGATTGCCGTGACTTGGTATGCACCCGATCATCTACTACCCGCGGGGGAGCACCTAAATCTAGGACCACTTTCTGAACGCATCGCGCGCGCGGGTTGGAACTTTTGGTTCTACCTAAAACAAGCGCTCTGGCCGACTCAAATTGCCTTCATTTACCCCAAGATTATCCTTAACTCTGCCAGCCTACCATACTACTTACCGACGATGCTTGCTGCGTTGCTACCCTTTGGAGCGTGGGCACTGAGACGACGCCTTGGCTACGGTCCATTTGCTGGTGTTTTGTACTACGGTGTAGCCCTAGCACCTGCTCTCGGGATCTACGGTATTTACTTTATGCGCTTTGCCTTTGTGGCTGATCACTGGCAATACATGGCGCTGATTGCGCCCATCACCGCGGTAGTGAATACGGCAGCGCGAATTTTGCGCCTAAAGTTAATCACATGGCCAGTCCTAGGAATAGTGACGTTGACTCTAGCGCTGATGACCCGCAGTGAGGCGCGTCACTTCGTTGATGAAGAGGCGATCTGGCAGCAGACTTTGGTGCACAATCCCGATTCTTGGCTCGCGCACAACAATTTGGGCAAGGTGCTGATGGGGCAGAGCAAACTACCCGAAGCCGAGCGTCACTACCTTGCGGCACTCGCGGCAAAACCTGACTTTCGCGATGCGATAAATAATCTCGGTGCAGTTTATATTGCACAGGGACGATTGGCAGAGGCTGTGAATATCCTCGAGCGCGCCGTTGTTATCTGGCCAGACTTCGCCGCTGCTCGGTCTAATCTTGGGGTTGCCCTAACACGCAGCGGGGACTACGCAGCAGCTCTTGTGCATCTCAAGCGCGCCACGGAACTGGCTCCGGAAGACGCTAGCTATCACAAGAATCTTGGTTTTACCGAGCACAGGCTGCATCAGGTTGATGGCGCCATCGCTTCTTATGAGCGGGCCATTGCCCTTGCCCCGAAAGCCGATCTCTACAGTGATCTTGGGCAGCTCCTGAGAGAAGCCAAGCGTCATGACGATGCGATCAAGGCGCTTAGCACGGCGCTCCTTCTAGATCCGCGTCACGGACTAGCCATGGCCAATCTTGGATTTGTTTATATGACACAAATGCGCCTTAACGACGCCCTGCATTGGCTAAGGCGCGCTGCTGCTGCCAGTCCTGACAGTGCCTCGGTGCAGCTGGCGCTTGCCAGTTGCCTCGTGGAGGCAGGCGAACTATCAGAGGCGGCGGCCGCGCTAAAACTTGCGCGGCAGATTGCCCCAGAGCAACCAGGGACGGCGGACGTTGCCCGTAGGATCGAGGCCAGCCGTCGCCAGGGACCGGATCCCTCAGCCCCCTGAACGCTCACGCTGGTGATGCGATGTCAGTCCCTGCCAGCAGTCGAGATAATCTTTTTGCAGCAACGGTGTCTTTAGAGCCCATGCGGTTGGCTTATAAATCAGCGAGGACTCAAACATGAAGGCCATTGTATCACCCTGATACACCGGCTTTAGCTCAGCCTTGCTCGCTGCTGCAAATGCGGCCGTCTCTGGACCGTGAGGTGACATGCAGTTGTGAAGGCTGCCCCCGCCCGGCGTAAAACCACCAGCCGGTTTGGCATCGTAGACGCCGTAGATCAGCCCCATATACTCACTCATCACATTGCGGTGAAAGTAAGGCGGTCTAAACGTATCTTCTGCCACCAGCCAGCGCGGTGGAAAGATGACGAAGTCGCAATTGGCCGTGCCCGCCTTAGTCGATGGTGACGTCAGCACCGTAAATATAGAGGGATCGGGATGATCGAAGCTGACCGTATTCATCGTGTTGAAACGGCGCAGGTCGTATTTATACGGTGCGTAGTTACCGTGCCAGGCTACAACATCAAAGGGAGTTGCAGGCAACTGCGAGCGCCAGAATCCACCGGCAAACTTAGTTACCAGCTCTACGGGCTTCTTGGCCTCTGGCCCCTGCTGGTACCAGGCCACTGGTGTGAGGAAGTCGCGCGTGTTGGCTAGTCCGTTAGCCCCGATAGGTCCGCGGTAAGGCAACTGAAAGGGGTCTCCGTAATTCTCGCAGATGTAGCCACGTGCCGTCGCGTCTAGTAGGCTCACTTGGAACTTGATCCCGCGCGGCACCACGGCTATCTCGAGAGGCTCTACAGCAAGGCATCCGAGCTCCGTGATGATTAAGAGACGCCCCTCCTCCGGTAAAATCAAAAGCTCGCCATCAGCGTTATAAAAGGCGCGATCGGTCATCGATTTATTGGCAGCATAAAGGTGCACCGCAGTGCCGTGTCGTCCAGCAGCGTCACCGTTGCCGCACACCGTCACCACGCCGTCGATAAAGTCCGTATGCTGTTTGGGCACTGGCATCGGATCCCAGCGTAACTGCGACGGTGGTGGAGGTACTTCCGTCAGGGGTGCGCTCAGCCAGTTTGGTAGTGCCGCTGCCACAAATGGGCTGTGTCTCACGCTAGGCAAGACGCGATACATCCAAGTCCGCAGGTTCTCGGCGTTGGGCGCCGTGAAAGCGGCTCCACTGATCTGCTCGGCATAGAGGCCGTGGGGCGCGCATTGCGGATTGTTGCGCCCGATCGGTAAAGCCCCCGCATCAGCCTCAGTTTCAAAATAATTACCGAAACCACTTTGATAGCGCCACTCAGTCATAACGTCTGCCCCAACTTGGTACCACTTGTAGATGGGTCGCTTATATCAAAGCCACAAGCGACGCGGGAGCAGTTTATTTATTATGGAAATCAGCACCTTAAAAATACCCCTCAAGTTTCTCGGACAGCCTTCCGAAGCGCTACGCAACACTACCGGGTGTTAGAACCCTATGAAGCAGCTTTTCAAAATTTTCGGCATCTTATGCGGCCTCGCGACTGCCACTCTTCTACTCGTAAGACTTGCCTTGGGCCTCGTGGTCAGCACCGAGTCGTTCCGTAATTTTTTCAACAACCAGACAGAAAGAGCACTGCGGAGCCTACTGCCGACGCTCATGAGCGAGGTCGGTTCGGTTTCTATGGAAGGCATAGCCAGCCTCCTAGTCTCTGATTTGACGGTCAGGAATACGCGCAAGATCTCGGCTGCGCTGCCGCTGAAGCGCCTGCTGATCACACTAGATCTGCCGTCTACCGTGACGGCTGACTCTGCTCATTTGGAGATTGAGACCATGTTTGGCGACTACGGCCGCATCAATCTTCATGCATCGGCACCAAAGTGGCTACTCAAGTCATCGGCCGGCGACCGCGATCTAAACGGTGCGCTGCGCATCGATGGGAGCGCTACGGACTTAGACGCCGTAGTCATCACTAATTTACTGCTAGCAGACGATGCCGCGCCCGGATTCTATCTTAGCCGTGGCCTACTCTCGGGGACGGTACAATACAGTAAGCCTTTAGGCGCGACGCCTGGTACTAGGACCGGTCGCTTTCTCGGCCAACTGAAGGACGCTGTGTGGATCTTGGCCGAGGACAACAACCGGCCTCTACTCATAAATAAGACGCCGCTGAATCTAGACCTCACGGGCCATGAAATCTTAATCCGTAGCCCGATTACGCTTGATGGTACCAGTGGCAACGGCTCCGTCACGGGATCGATGCAGCTACCACGCGGCAGCGATGAGGATATGATTTGGAATCTCGAGGTTCAGGTCCACGAGGACAAAGGTCTGAGCGGATCCCTCGTTAAGCTCTTCAAGTGTAAGAGCAACCCGGGTACCACTCCCTTTTTAGTCAAAGGTCCCATCAGTGGTTCTAGTTGCACGCCGATACCAGGAGATCAAACGACTCCCTAAATTCGTGTGCGCCTTAGTTGCATTTACCTAGTCACAAACTAGGGCATGGGCGGCATGAGTTGTGGGAACTGCGCCTGATGCCAGTAGGGATAAGGCTTGGGGCGAAGGCTCGCAGTATCAAGTCGCGCTACCTGATCCGCACTTAGACGCCAACTGAGGACGTCAACATTTTGTCTCAGTTGCTCTTCGTTGCGGGCGCCAATAATCACATTGGCTACCGTGGGACGGTGCAGTACCCAGTTCAGTGCCACCTGCGGTACGGTCTTGCCAACTTCAGCCGCTACTTCTTCAATTGCAGCGATCACCTTGAAGAGATAATACTCGTCCACATATGGTCCTGCGTCATCACAAGCTTTTGTTTGTAGTCGACTGACGGCCGGTAGTGCCTGGCCGCGGCGCATCTTTCCGGTGAGGCGTCCCCAACCTAGCGGGCTCCATACAACTGCACCGACGCCCTGATCGGCCGCAAGTGGCATCAACTCCCACTCGTAGTCACGCCCAACCAATGAGTAGTACGCTTGATGCGCAACGTAACGCGTGAGATGGAGACGATCCGAGGTAGCCAGAGACTTCATCAGGTGCCAGCCAGAAAAGTTGGAACAGCCGATATACCGAATCTTACCGGCGCGCACAAAACCATCTAACGTCGCCAGAGTCTCTTCGACTGGCGTTGTCGCATCAAAGCCATGAAGCTGGTACAGATCTATGTAATCGGTGCCAAGACGCTTCAGGCTATCGTTGATGGTCTTAGTCAGATGATAGCGCGAAGACCCACATTCGTTGGGTCCCTCGCCCATGGGGAAAGTGCCCTTGGTGGAGATGAGAACCTCACTCCGTCGCCCTTTGAGCGCTTGGCCAAGAATTTCTTCTGCCATGCCTCGTGAGTACATATCTGCTGTATCGAACATGCAGACACCGTGTTCGAGACAGATTGAGACCAGACGTTTAGCTTCAGCAAGATCCGTGGTGCCGAAGGCCTTGAAAAGCTCACCTTTACCACCAAAAGTGGCTGTGCCGAAGCTAAGCACCGGTACCTTTAAACCTGATGCTCCTAAACGTCTGTATTCCATATTTTCAATCCAAAAATGACTTTTTCAGTGTAGCCGTCAGCAAAGCACTCTTCACTACCTCTGCCTCAGGACGAATCATTGGGTTCCGTTTAGACTTTGCTTGCACGGTAAATCCCAACCAATCGTTCAACTTATAACGCAGCGATGCCAGCGTCTCGTAGTTGACTAGTTTGGAGGCTTCCGGCGCACCCTCTGCGCGTAACGAGTGAACCAGCGGATAGAGTGCCTCGGCCGAAACCAGGTAGTCCAGCTTTTTATCAAGGAGGACGCCTTTGACCTCGAGCGCCATTTCAGCACCAAAGGCGTGAACATCGTTCACCTCCTCAAGTACGATCACACCGTCTTTACTCTTCGATGTGTTGACGAAGTAAGCGTCTTTGGCAAATGTCTGCAACGCAGCAGGCCCACCACGCACCTCAGCCCGGAGCGTCTCTTGATCAAAAGGACTCAGGAATAAACCAAAGGCTTCCTTGTATTCCTGGGGCGCAAAACCCGCCGCCAATTTGGCTCTGAATTTGTCGGCTTCCGTGCTCGAAGACCCGTCACGCTTGCTCCGCACATAGGTCGTTGCTGCAGCACGTTCATCGTACGATTCAAATGCCGCTGTTGTGGCCTTAAATCGACCAAAGAGGCCTGCCAAACTGTCAGCCGCGAATTGGTAACGGTACATACTGACGAAACGCACTTGATCCGTGGATTTGATCAACCGTGGCAATGCAGGAGTGCGCGAGAAAGCCTCGTTGACCGTTAAGCTATTACTCGATGACTGTTGACCGCGGCGAAAGTTCAGGTCACCAGACAGGTCTAAGTTATAGATTGTTGACGTACCATTTTGTTGACCATTAACGTTTTGCTGATCGATGACATTCGATCCACCTGTTACCGACTCAAGATCGGTCCAGCCGTCTTTTTCAGTCAGTTTATCCGCACTTAGGTCAAGTTTTTTCACTTGCGTGGTGGTCTGGCCAAAGGCGCTGGAGGTAATCCAAGCAACTATTCCCAGACCAGCAATCGCTCCCTTGGCCGTACCTTTAGAGATACTCACAATGTTCCGTTGCAACTTATGCATGAATGACTCCTCCCGTTGGGCGCTGATTATGAGAGCGACGATTTTTTAGCTAGGAGATCACGGATCTCACTCAGTAGTTCTTGATCCTTGGTGGGACCAGCAACAACTTTTGCCGCAGCCTCTTCGGCAGTGCGCTTACGCGCAACCCAGCCGAGAAATTTCACTACAAACAAAAATAATGCCAAAGCCACGATGACAAAATTAACGATGTCGCCGATGAAGAGGCCGTAGGGAATCTCTTTGTTACCAACTGCCCATTTCCAGGCAAGATAACTTTGCTCAGTTGGGAAGAGCAGACTAACGAGAGGCATAAAGATGTTTTTGACGAGTGAGTCGACGATCTTGGCAAAAGCGGCACCGATGATGACACCGACTGCCAGATCAACCACATTACCTTTTAGGGCGAAATCACGAAACTCTTTCATAAAAGAGCTAGCTTTAGATACGCCAATACCACCGACGCTGCGCAGTTGTTCGGTGCCTAGATTAGTCGCCATTAAGGATCCTCCTCACAAAAAATGGATTCCCCAATTAGCACCGCACGACTCAAATTTCAACGCGCGAGACGCCACACCCAAAGCAGGGTCGGCCGCCTCTTAGTACGCATTTCGGTTCACGAAACCCTTGAAAACTGTGAGGAAAATGATCTTTAGATCGAGTCCAAGCGACCAGTGCTGGATATAGTACAGATCACATTCAATGCGCTTTTCGATGCTGGTGTTACCACGCCACCCGTTGACCTGAGCCCACCCAGTGATACCAGCTTTGGTTTTATGGCGAAGGTAATAGCCGGGCACTTTACGACGAAACTGCTCAACGAAAACAGGCCGTTCTGGCCGCGGACCAACTAGACTCATTTCCCCACGTAGGACATTCAAAAATTGCGGCAACTCGTCCAAACTGGTGCGCCGCAGCCATTTACCAACCGGTGTCGTACGGTCATCGCCAGGCTTGGCCCACACCGCCCCCGAGGCCTGCTCGGCATCGACACGCATGGACCTAAACTTAAGCATGGCGAACGTCTTACCATCGACGCCCATGCGTTCTTGGCGGTAAAGCACAGGCCCCCGCGAGGTCAGCGCCACGAGTAAACCCACGAACGTCAGAACCGGACTAAACACAACCAGGGCAGTCAAAGATCCGATCAAATCTACAGCGCGTTTGATCAGACTGCCAGCCCCGGCCAATGGGCTCTCGTTAATAGTTACAACGGGTACGCCGTTGACCACATCAACACCGGTGGAGAATCGACTAAACCGAGCCAAATCAGGTAGTAGTCTGATATCTGGGACCTGATCGGCAATCTGCTCTAAAACTTGTTCCAAAAATCCGTAAGCACTATGCGGCAAGGCAAATACCACAGTGGCCGTCGGCTCGGCCGAGAAGAAATCAGTCCAGCTGGTGGGCTCAGGCAAAATGCGGAGATCATTCTGGCGACACGACTTCTCGCTCAAATCGATAGCGTCTTGTGGCCCCACCAATACCACACCCGTGATTTCGCTGCGTATTAAGTCACCTGTGCGCATCATCTCTAAGGCTTGGTCAAGCACTGGTCCACTACCGATCAGCAAGGTCCGCCGCGGCGCTGCACGCCGTTTGTAGAGACGTAGCGATTTACGGATAGCGCTACGACCGGCAATGATGAGCCACGGATGCACCACAGCAAAAATACCCATCACTACTCTAGAATACCGGTATTCCTCGTAGACATAAGTAAATGCTATGAACGACATCGTTGCCAGAAAGCAGCTCTGCAAGACATCGAGTGCCTCCAGGAAGGCTGATCGCTGACGACGAGTCCGTCGGTAGAATCCGGCAAGGGTAAATGCCACAAACCAAATGACCGCCACAAAAGGCAGCAGCTTCATGTACAGGCCGACCTCGGGCACACCCTTGGTAATCGGAAATACGCCAGAAAATCGGAATATATAGGCCAGCGCCCAGGCGACGAGCACCATGCCTATGTCCGAGACGACGCGCAACATCAACAGAAAGTCTTGATCTCGACGATTCACTGATCACTACCCCCGACCATCAGGGCCTCAATCTCGGCGCGCATACGTTTTAGGAAATGTTCCTGACCATAGCCCGCTGCATACTCCACCAATGCGGCTGCTGTAAACTGATCCCGACTAAATTCGTTGATTCTCTGCGCCAAGGCCGTGGCAGTGGCCTCGGTAAAGAAGACGCCAGTGCGACCAGGTACAATAAAATCTCTGGCACCCCCGGCACCGTAGGCGATCACTGGAGTCCCCGCCGCCATGGCTTCAACGGCGATCATGCCGAAGTCCTCTATCCCGGGAAAAAGGAGCGCCTCAGCCTCGCCCATGAGTCGCCCAAGCACCTCGTCCGACGGGCTAATGACAAAGTCGACCGTTGGGCCCGCCTGGGCTCTCAGCGTCCGCTCCATGGGGCCTGAGCCAGCAATAACAAGGCGCTTCCCCGCTTGCTGACAGGCAGCAATCGCCAAATCGAACCTTTTATACGAGACCAATGCACCAGCTGCCAGAAAGTACCCTCCCCTGCCCGGGAACGGCCTAAAACGGTCCGTCGCAATGGGTGGATGGACTACGGCTGCCTCTCTAGCGTAGAGCCTGCGGACGCGCTCGCTGACAAAGGAAGAATTGGCAACAAAGCGATCAACGCGACTGGCACTACTGACGTCCCATTGCCGCAAGCTTGGGGTCAGGGCTCTGATGGCTGCGGCCGCGCCCGGAATATGCGCCACGCCGGCGATATACTCGTCTTGCTGGTCCCAAATATAGCGCATGGGCGAGTGTATATAACAAAGATGACGCGCTGATGGCCCCTTGATTGCCCCTTTTGCAACACAAGAAGACGTACTGATTACCAGGTCAAAATCGTCAAGTTTTAGAGATTCCACCGCGCGTGGCAGTAAAGGCAGGAGCAGCTTTCTGAGCGGGCGCACGAGGTTGAGTACAGGTGGTGCAACGACTATTCTCTCGGTGATGCCAGCAGGCATGGCTTCTTTATCATAAAAGAGAGTAAATATTGGTGCTTCTGGATAAAGTTTGAGTAGTGCCGCAAGCACCTTCTCGCCACCACGGTAGGTCACTAACCAGTCATGTACAAATGCAACGCGCACCTTTAGCTGCCATCCCTTCGTGATATCGATGCCCCATTAAAGCCCACCCAGGCTCCCGCCGGCAAAGTGATTTTCACGGATTTTAGCACTTTATCCTCGTCCCTGGGCCAATATAAATCCAGGCAAGATTTGCGCGGCAATTCCTCCCTTTGGTAAGATAAGAGGACACAGTACCTCGTTAGAGCTACTCCCCGCTGGCCCAGGCGCTTGCGCTTTCCCCTCTTTGTCTCGTATTTGCATCCATCCCATCTGACCGACAGCACCCGACCGGAGGACGCCCTATCCATGCGCACACTAGGTTCGACTGGCTTTGGCAGCAATCGCCCGACCGAGCAGTCCCTCCTGCTGGAAGACAATCCCTCCGGCATCGCCGACCACTGGCGCCAGTACTTCCCCGAGGTCATAGGCCACAGCCAGGCCATGATGCGGGTCTTAGAGACTGTAGCCAAGATCGCACGGTCAGACAGCTCCGTCCTCATCTTGGGCGAAAGTGGCACCGGCAAAGAGCTGATCGCTGCGGCATTACACAGGCTCTCCCATCGATCGGTCAAACCGTACGTGCCTCTGAACTGTAGTGCCATACCCGACAATTTGCTCGAGAGCGAACTGTTCGGTCACGAGCGCGGCGCCTTCACCGGTGCTGATAAACGCGTCATCGGTAAATTTCAGTTCGCCGAAGGTGGAACCATCTTCCTCGATGAGATTGGTGACATGCCAGCACTCTTGCAAGCGAAGCTGCTGCGCGTCCTGCAAGACAAGAAATTCGCTCCGCTAGGCAGCAACCAACTACTTGAGGTTAACGTCCGCGTTGTCGCGGCGACCAACATGAATCTCGAGCATGCGATGAAGGCAGGTACGTTCAGACACGACCTCTATTACCGACTCAATGTGTTACCGATCCATTTACCAGCCCTCAGGGACCGCATTGAAGATGTCCCTCACCTCCTAGCCCACTTTATCGACTCAGCCAATCGCATTCACGGCGTCAGCAGCCCAGCCTATCTTAGTGATGCAGTTATTCGCGCTCTATGCGCCTACCAGTGGCCCGGCAACGTGCGTCAGCTGCAAAACCTGGTCGATCGCCTAGTGATCATGAAGGGCGGCGGCATTATCGAGGTCGATGATCTCCCCCCAGAAGTACTGAATTGTCTGGAAAATCCGGTAAACTTTCCAACCTCGACGACTCACTCCGACCACCGTCCATCACAGCTAAGCGCCGACCAACTCCATAATCAACTAGCGCAGCACCCGGTCGATGGCAGCGGGATTAGTGGTAGGAATCATACGGTTTACCCCATCGACTTTGGCCATCTTCCTGAGCATGGACTTGATCTGGCGGGGTTCATCGAATCCCTCGAAAATGACCTGATTCGTCAAGCTCTCGAACGAACCGGTAATAACCGCAACCAAGCCGCTAAATTACTCGGACTAAATCGTACCACTTTAGTGGAACGAATTAAGAAGCGGCGGCTGGCGGCACTTAACGAACCATCCAAGGAACTCTAGGCCACCAGCCCCAACTTATCCAAAGTCTGTGGCTCCTTGCCAATCACACGGTCAACCGCACCCTCAATGTCAGCATCCCTTACCATGGCGTCTGAGCTAAGAATCACTATCAATTCTGGTCTCATTTTCTTGATCATGCGGGCAATGTCTAAGCCATTCAGCGTAGACCCTTCTATGTAAAAATCGATGATCACGCAAGTTACCGCAGCAAGAAAACCTGGCTGCAACTTCAAACGCTCCATGAGCGATTCGAAATTGGGCAGTAGGTGTAACACCGCCTGCGACGCCAACTTAGACGACCAAGCCTCGAGCACAAAGGGATTGTCGTCAATCACGATCAAGGTGGGAGGTTCTTGGGTCTTAACGGGAATGCCACTCAGGTTATCTGCATGGTCTTGACTGTTGCGTTGCGCAAGTAATCCATCCGAAGTCTGCAACGTTAGGCGCAGCGCTTGTCCGAGCGACATAGGCTTGGGCATATAGAGATCGGCACCCATGCGCATAGCGAACTTATAATCCGACTGCGCGATCCGATTCGAATGCATGCAAACCATTGCGGTTGGCAGTTTGGCGCGGATACTCTTGACCAATTCAAAGCCACTTAGTGAGGAAGCACCGAGATTAACGTCACATATGATCAGATCGAAAACCTGATGTTCCATGAGTGACAATACTTGCTCGGCTCTAGAGGCATCGCTGATTATGATATGAGCCTGCAGCATCTGCGATTGTAACAGCAACTTTCTAAGACTGTCCCTATAGTGCTCGTCATCATCTACCAGTAGCATTCTGATCTTGCGCCCTAACTTGCGTGATACTTGAACGAGCTGGGCTTCCAAGTATCCCTGGTTGTCATCGGCCGCATGACGCAACTCGCTCTCCGCGTTTGACCAGGCCCCTGGTGCGATGAGGTTACTGTTGCTTCCTGGCAGATTGAGACCGAGGCGATCCGGGTGTCCGGCAGCGATCGGCAGTGTGATGAAAAACTCCACCTTACCGAGCGGGAACTCGTCCGACTGCACCGAGGCACATCGAATTTGCCCCCCGCACTCTTCCACAATCTTACGTGCCACCGCCAACCCTAGGCCCGTCCCGTTTTTCTTACCCGACGTAAAAAACGGATCAAAAATGCGCTTTAAATTACTCTCTGGTATGAAAGAACCGGAATTGCCGATACACAGTTCTACAAAAGACTTCTTGTCAAGGATAACGTCACGACTCATAAACCAAGTGTGGCCACCGTAGCCGATTGCTTGCAATGCGTTGACATAGATATTCGCCATTACGCGCAAGATTTTATCTCGGTTGACATAGGCCATTGTCGCATGATGCAACTGATAATCTACTGTGACCTTGACACGCGGAAGCATCATGAATGCTTGCTCTACTGTATCTTTGATAAGTGACTCAAGCCCAGTCGGCGACCTACCAGCGTCGGTGGTGTCCGCGCCTATTTCCATTACGTCGCGAATCAGTAGGTCTACTGACCCAGAAGCTGCTTCGACCTCTGGCATTAAATTGGCCAAATGCTTCTGCACCTCCTGGTGATCACGCGAACCAGCGATCAAGTCGAGACCGATACGCATAATGGAGAACGGCTTGCGTACGTCGTGGGCTAGCATCTGTGCCACGCGAATCGTCGCCTCCTGCTCTCGCGACAAAATTTTCTGCTGCTCTGTCAGTGTCGCATTTCTGACGCGCATGGCGTCAGCTTCGCGATTTTGTCTTTCTCTGACGTAGGCTAAACGATCGGCAAGCGACATCGAGGTTAAAATCATTGCTAGAGCTGCAGCTAGTTGATGTGGCTGATTACGAAGAAAGAATTCGAAACCAACTCCAAATTGCGCCATGGTGCGCAGCAGGGTGGAAATGCCATACGGTGTAAATGCTATCACCATAAACAGAGCCGGCCTAAAACCGCGCAGCCAAGACCTGACCGCTAAGATTGCAATGATGGACATAACTATAACATTTGCTACCAGGGTAATATTGATGGCTATACCCTTGGTATTTGGAATCACATAAGGCAAGAACAGTGGTACCACAAAAAGACCAACACCGATCCAGGCACCCCAGCGGGCAATCAACCGATCAAAGCTTGGCAACACCTCGTCAACGGCGGCCAAAAACGTCTTCAAGCTGAAAAGTACAAATAAACCAGCAAATAGATGCAGCAAATCGCGATTCCAATGTCCAGCTCCAGGCCAAAAAAGGTCGATCCCAACGCCGTTTATCGTTGAGAAGAGCATCATCACAGCAGACAAAGCACCAATAAAATAGAGATAGGTCGGATCACGGGATGTGATCATATTGTATAAATTATAGATAATCAGACAAATTAGGATCCCAAAAAAGACACCATTCAAATTACTGCTGCGAAACGAGTGTCTAAGGAACGGATCCGCGGAATATAATCTGGTCGTTAAATCTATCGGGCCGTCTGATTCTGCGTAGAAGAGTAGGCGAGCAGATTTATCTCGCGGAATCATTAATGTAAAAGTGCTCTCCGCAGTATGCAGCATTTCGTTGGTTTTTATCGCTTCAATCCCTGTGGTCGCAATCTTTTGTATGCCCTGCTCATCACGTACAAAAAGCATCGCGATCCAGAAATACTGGCGCGGCATTTCAATGGATATCCGTTGATCGAAGGACGACTCATTTTTGACTACAAATGTAAACCATAAGGCTCCGTCCTCTGATCCAATATCTAGTTTTTCCGGGAGTTCACGGAATTCATCTCCGCGCTCCAACACGTGCGCCGCCGCGTCAGCTATTTCCGCGTCTTTAATATATGCACTTTTTTCGGTCTGAAGATAAACGATTTCACTGGTAATATCCAAATTGTCTAAACTTAGATCGTTTAATACAACTTCGGCTCTGAGAGGTGATGCTATCGTAGCGATCACCACTACACTAATCCGCAGTATCCAATGAAGTATATGGAATTTTTCTCCGGCATGTGATTGCAAATGCATAGCTACGCCAACTTTCTGGCTACTTCGTTTGAGTGAGGCAAATTCATTCCCTCCCGGTGCAAGGGTACAAGAAACGTAGCGGTAGTACCTCCTCCCAAGCGCGGGGTTAAAGCGATATGAAATTGATTCTCCTTAGCCTCATGCCTCATCCCGAGCGTCCCGATACCACTGCGTTTCCCCTCAAATGACTCGATCACCTCCCCCGCGTCGAAGGCAGAGCTCACTTCGTCAGACAATCCAATGCCGTTATCTTCAATAATAAACTGCACTGCTTCACCGGTTACAGAGACATTCATGACGATCGCCCCGGAGAACGAAGGTCCTGGGTACAGTCGCCTAGCCTCGTTAATGGCATTCATGGCATTGCGCGTGATGTCAAACAACACGACCGCCACGGCCCCCGGGACAGCAAAGATGGTGAGTGTATCTAGATTAGAGTTGGCTCGGTAATCAACCGTAACCCCATTTTTTTTGGCGTCGTGAGTGAGAATCGGTAAAATCGATGACACCTCACTCGCAAGTGAAAGGGTCTGCTTGTGAGTCGATCCGACCTTAATCTTTGCAAGAAATGCTTCGATCCTCTTACGTGCAAGATCGTTTGATTTTTTTATGTTAGCCAGGAGCTCGTTCATCCCCTCAGGGCTGACGGATTTGTGATCAGACATGAGATCGAGGGAGAGCAAGATGTTCTTGATCTCGTGGAGAAACAGGCCCAAATGATGGGCAAGATAAGCATTCCGATCTGACTCCGCCAGACGCGACTCGATCGCTCCGATCCGGCTCTCTAATTTGGCGCGCTCGTGACGCATGAGGTTCTTGTTCGCGATGAACAGCTTTACCGCCTGCTCGGTTTGTACAAAAACTGTCACCGTCGACACGATGAATGTGGTTCCGACGACAAAGTACTCAAGCGTGATCTCACTCTCCTGAAAATCCGAAAATAAATGCCAGAAAATTGCTGATCCAAAAAACGATGTTAACGCATAGATAAAATATTCGTTTGGCAACCAAGGAAACAAAGCTGCGGTACAAAGAATCAGCATGACCTCAGTGCACGTTTCCAGAACAAAAAACTCCCGCGGCACTGACACCACCATATAGGTAGTCACGATGACGGGAGGCACAGTTAAGAGATATTTACTCAGCGCGGTGAACGGGACCTTACCTTGCTTTAAGGCCCAGACATAAATGACCGTTGCGAAAACCAGCGTAAATCGCACGACAGAAAATCTAAGCAGTTGATCGGGTAGACAGATCCAATCAAAAAAAACAAAGGACGAATACGCTATCACTCCGATTGTCATCATTGTCGGAACCGAGGCGACGGAACGCTTCGTTGATTCACCGACAAATTCGGCACGGTCTTCCGGCGGCAGTGACCTCATCGGCATGAAAATGTGCTTCATCGCGCAGCTCCGTTGGGGAGAGCATGAACTCTTGTGGAGGGGGTTTCGGCAGGTTTACGCGAGAAGTTGAGAGTATTTTTGCAAAAAACTGATAAGTTTATGAAAGTACCAAGAAAACTCAGGCGCCCCAGCCGCATACCTCTTCGAGCTCCGCCCCGATTTGCAGGAGTAAATCCTCCCGCGCAGGGGGTGCCACAATTTGGACACCTACGGGCAGCCCTGACGGAGATGTATAGGTCGGGAGTGAGATGGCTGGCTGTCCAGTGACATTGCACCAACCGGTGTAAGGCACCATTTCGGTGCAGCGCCAAAGCAAATCCTCGGGATCTTTGAGCCCTGTGGCATAAAGCCAACCGATTGGCGGCGGCTCAATGGCAAGCGTGGGGGATAGAAGTAGATCAAAGGTTTCGCCCCAGCTAGCGAGAATCTTGCGCGCAAAGACCTGCAACCGCAGCACGGCCTGTGTGTAATCAAAAGTGCTCTGCTTTTGACACATCTCTTTCAGCGCTTGGTTTAGTGGCTCTACTTCAGACCAGTCTTGGACTTGCTGATAAGCCGCTCCAGTGCACCACACGGCGATAAAATCGCGAGCCAAAGGCTTATCGACTTGCGGCCAATCAACCTGCACTGGACGCACGTTGTGACCCAGCTCGCTGAGTATCGTAGCCGTACGCGTGACCGCATCGATCGAGCTTTGATCTATGCTCACTCCGGAGTAGGGACCATGAATGGTAAACCCTATACGCAGGCGCGGCGGTTTTTGCGTGAGACAAGAAATATAAGAGACGGACGGAGTCGGCAATGTCATCCATGCAGCTGGGTCGAACGTAGAGAGCACATCCAATACGGCAGCTGTGTCAGCCACGCCGCGGGTCAGGCAGCCGTCAGTCGTAAAGCCATGCATCACTTCACTTACAAGCGGACCCTTAGCAATCCTGCCCCGGCTGGGCTTGAGACCCACCAGACCACAGCATGACGCGGGTATACGAATCGATCCACCGCCATCACTGGCATGGGCTATGGGCGCCATCCCGGCCGCAACGGCAGCAGCTGCTCCACCACTAGACCCGCCGGGAGTCCGCGTCAGGTCAAAGGGATTGCGCGTCGCGCCGTGCAATACGTTTTCGGTAACCGGCAAGGTGCCAAATTCTGGGGAGTTAGTGCGCCCCATGAATAGAAATCCGGCTTTACGCAGCAGCCCCACTGCGGCCGTATCGATTCGACCAATCTTGGTACGCGCAGCACGGGAGCCATGTGTCACCGTATGACCGGCAGCCTCTGCCAGGTCCTTTAGCGGGATTGGTACGCCATGAAAGAGAGGGAGATCATTTTCGCCACGCATCACAGCGTCTTCGGCAGCTTTGGCCTCCTGGAGAAATTCCTCATCGCGGCGCCAGACAAAAGCATTGATTTCAGGATTAAGCCTATCGACCTGATCGAGATAGTGTCTAGCTACCTCGACCGGACTTATCTTGCGCGCCTTGATGGCTGCTGCGATACCTAATGCTGATCCATCTATCATGCTCGGTCCACTCCGGGTGAATTAGACCTTCATGACCTCTTGCTCTTTTTTAGCAAGACGCTCATCAATCTGCTTGATGAAACCGTCAGTATGCTTCTGAACATCAGCCTCAAGACGCTTACCGTCGTCTTCGCTGATCACTTTGTCCTTCAGCTGCTTTTTCACTTCATCATTGGCATCACGACGGATGTTGCGGATGGCAACCTTCGCCTCTTCTGCCAGTTTTTTTAAGTTTTTGACGATGTCCTTACGACGCTCTTCCGTCAGCGCCGGAATCGGAATACGAACGACATTGCCGTCATTAGTAGGCTGAATACCAAGATCGGCCTTCATGATGGACTTTTCAATGTCTTGAATCAGCTTCTTCTCATACGGCGCAACGGTGATAGTCCGGGCATCCGGTGTCGTAAGAGTCGCAACCTGATTGAGCGGCGTTGGTGTACCGTAGTAATCGACCTTTATTCCGTCTAACAGGGAGATCGATGCTCGTCCGGTCCGGACTTTCAGTAAGTCAGCATCAAAGCCCTTGATCCGCTTTTCCATATTTTGCTTACAGGAATCAACTACATTACCAGCCATAGTTTACCTCTCTGCTACTTAATCAATTAACTGTCGTACCAACGCCATCGTTGACCAAGGCCCGACGCACGGAGCCAGGCTCTGCCAACTTAAATACCATGATCGGCAGGTTTGCTTCCATACACATGGTGATAGCAGTAGCGTCCATGACGTCCAGCTTGCGCGCGATGACATCCAAATACGACAAATGGGCATATTTCTTGGCGCCCGGATTTTTCATCGGATCGGAATCGTAAATCCCGTCAACTTTGGTCGCCTTCAGGATGATATCGGCACCAACCTCCCGCGCCCTCAGGCTAGCAGCCGTATCGGTAGTAAATAGGGGGTTGCCTGTACCTCCAGCAAAGATCACCACCCGCCCCTCATCGAGATGCTTGATGGCTTTACGCCGGATGTATGGCTCTGCCAATGAAGGCATGCTGATCGACGTCATCACCCGGGTGTTCAGGTTAAACTTGTTCTCAAGCGTCGCCTGCAGGGCCAGTCCATTGATGATCGTCGCCAGCATTCCCATATAATCGGCGGATGCCCGCTCGATACCCCATCGGGCTGCCGCTGAACCGCGGAAGATATTACCGCCTCCGATGACCACCGAGACCTTACACCCAAGGGCATGGGCGTCGGCAATCTCATTGGCAATCATCAGAAGCGCATCGCCTTCGATCCCGTAGCCTTGCTGCCCCCCCAGCATCTCGCCTGAAAGTTTCAGCATGATATGGCGGTACTTGCATTGGCTCATGGGTCTTAGGTCTTTCTATGTGTTACTTCTTGAGTTGCGCGGCCACTTCTGCTGCGAAGTCTTCTTTTTTCTTCTCGATGCCTTCACCCAGCTGGAACCGAGCAAAGCCAGCAATTTTCAGACCCTTTTTAAGGCTGTCGACATGCTTCTGTACAGTCACGTTGGGATCTTTGACGTATGCCTGCTCAATCAAGCAAACTTCTTTGTAGAACTTCTTCATCTGACCGACCAAAATCTTCTCGATCAATTCAGCGGGTTTGCCTTCCTCTTCGAGGCGCTTGCGGGCAATTTCACGCTCTTGGTCTAGCTCGCTTGCATTAACTTCGGTCTCTACCAAGTAGCGAGGGGAAGCAGCCGCCACGTGCATAGCAAGATCTTTACCCAGCTCAACCACGTCGTCGCCTTTAGCGCCTTCGAGCACGACGAGTGTACCAATGCGGCCACCCATGTGGGAGTATCCGGTGACAACGCCAGTCGCCGTGTGGACGACTTTCACGCGGCGCACTTGCATGTTTTCGCCAATTTTAGCGATCAGCTCGGTCAGCTTGTCCTTAACTGTTTGAGCGCCCAGCTTTAGACCGAGAAGCTCTTCATGATCTTTAGCCTTATGCTGGAATGCCAACTTGGCGATGTCGTGAGCCAAAGCGCGGAATTCTTCGTTCTTGCTGACAAAGTCAGTCTCACAGTTGAGCTCAACCAAGACGCCGGCGTTTTGCTCGGGGTTGACGAAAACTTCGACTACACCCTCTGCAGCAACGCGGCCCTCTTTTTTCTGCGCCCGTGCCATGCCGTGCTCGCGCAACCAGACAATGGCCTTGTCCATATCACCGTTGGTCTCAGTCAGAGCCTTTTTGCACTCCATCATACCAACGCCCGTCTTTTCACGCAGATCTTTAACCATTCCTGCGGTGATCGTCATGTCCACACCTTCCTCTATCAAACAACATATAGTTTATTTTTTATCTACTGGCATAAAACCACCGCGGCCACTAAGGCAGCGATGGTTCTCTAGCATTCATAACTCGACAATGAAAACAACCAAGCGAAACTTAGTTGAGGTCTTCATCTTCGTCGTCCGGACGGCGCGCCTTCTCAACCGCAACGGTATGGCCTTCGCTATCGTGGAATTTGCCGGCTTCTACCGAGTCGTACTTCTTGTCATCGGAATCACTGAAGTCACGAGCTTTTTGCTTACCAGCAATGCAAGCTTCAGCGGCCGTGCGCACGAACAGTTGGATAGACTTGAGGCTATCGTCGTTACCTGGGATGAGGTAGTCGATACCATGAGGATCAGCATTGGTGTCGGCAATTGCCACCACCGGAATACCAAGACGCTTAGCTTCTTTCAGTGCGATCGATTCTTTGTGAGCATCGACGACAAAGAGAGCGCGTGGCAGACCTGGCATGTCCTTGATGCCGCCTAAGTTGCGGATCAGCTTCTCATGCTCGCGACGTAGACCCAGCACCTCTTTTTTGAGGAGCTTTTCAAAGGTGCCGTCTTGCTCCATCTTCTCAATGCGCTTGAGGCGGTGGATTGACTGACGCAGCGTCACGAGGTTGGTGAGCGTACCGCCCAACCAACGGTGATTGATGTAGAACTGACCTGCACGCGCCGCCTCTTCAGCAACGAGATCCCGCGCCATGCGCTTGGTGCCCACAAATAGAACGTGACCGCCACGTTGGGTGGTCCGCTCGAGAAAGTCACATGCACCTTTGAAGAGACGCACGGTCTTTTGCAGATCGATAATGTGTACACCGTTACGCTCGCCAAAGATGTATGGCTTCATCTTCGGATTCCAACGGCGCGCCTGGTGACCGTAGTGGGCCCCAGCTTCTAGCATGTCCTTCATGTTGATCGTAACGCTCATCCTGATTTACTCCTAACGAAGGTTGTTCCTCGGTCGTCCAAAGTGCCTGAGCACACCTTCATTCCAGACGACCCGCCTATTAATTCCGCTTGGCACCTGATGCCAGCGGCACCCTAACCTACTCGCCTACTGCTTCAACTTCAACCCTTTAAGAGCGGCAAACGGCGAACTTTGCGAAGTATCATCCGCCGCCCCGTACACGCGCCCGTCAGCCACCGACACTGCGCATACCCGACATCTTTCCCCTTTGGCGTCAGCCAGCACGAAGCGACTTGGCAGCGCTAGCTCGACGGTATCGGTAATGAGTTGTTCGAGATCGACCTCGTCCCCATCCAAAAAGTACGCATCTAGGTCATTACGACTTAGGTTCTTTTCCCGCTCTAGATCGTTGATCTGCTCGGGTAGATAACGCACATCGACATCACAGGCTAGAGGCCATGCGATCGCCTTGTCACAGCGACTACAGCTGACAATGGGGGCGTAGCTGAGGTGGCCCGTCACGTGGACACTACCCGCTTCTTCCACCCGCAGCTTTAACACGCCCGACAACAAAGCTGCCTCGCCCGTACCACCTGGTAAAGGAAAATCGCGATAGAGTGCCTCCAACCAGGGCTCATTACCCTTAATTGTGACTTCTATCTGGCCATTTATCGCGGCGACCGCAAGACGCATGTTCAACTACCTAGATTAGCGCTTGTTCCACTTACTAGTTGGAGACTCACCCAACCGGCCCCTCGTCTAGCCCTTTGGGCCTGATTTAGCAAGAGCAATTCCACCATTTTTGTCCCATCAGCTAACCGCTGGCGCGGTGCACTCTAGTGGTCAACTACTGAACTTCTCAAGCAACTTTCCGATACCAGGGACGGAGGCGCAGAGCCGTCAAGATGACCGAGGGTGGCGTGAGCGATAAGTGGCACATTTATAAGGGCAACAAAGAGCTAGGCGTGATGACGGCCGAAGAAATTCGCGCCGGTCTGCGCGATGGCTCACTTGACCCTTTTGACACTGTCGCGCGGGATGGTTCGTCACTGCGTCGCGAAATTTTTGAGGTGGACGAAATTTTCTCGGTTACGGCGGCTGTTTATGACGAAATGTCGACGACGGCGATCAAACGTCAAGTGCCGGGTAATAACGAATTCCATGAAAAAGATGCCGACCTGTCTGGCACAGGGCTAGGGCGTTCCCATCCTAGCAACGATCGACACGCCATTGGCGAGGGTCAGCTGCATCTGGCCACCAGCGCGCAGTCCACGGTGCGCGCCAAAAATGCGGGCGATCTGGGTAAGAAACGGGGCGAGGCCCGCCGCCCGCGCAACCCGAAACAGTACTACCTTAGCGACCGCGATCAGAAGTCGATGGGCCCCCTAAGTATCGATGAGATTCGTTCGCTGTTCTACCGCGGTGTGTTGCCCAAAGACGTGCGCGTGATGAGGGAGGGCTCAACAGCGCAAGTCTCCGTAGGTAAATTTCTGGCGGTGTATACCGAAGGCCAGCACAAGCCGATGGAACTCGGCGGCCACCCCCGCGCCCCGCGCTACACATCTCAAATTTCCCGCCGTACCTTCGAGGTCCAGGGGGTGTCACCATTGGCGATCGCCGCCCTTTTTGTCGGATTCTTGCTGCTCGGCGCCGCGGCGGTTCTCATTTGGGACACGAAGCTGACGCGATCACCGACGCTTGCGGTCGTTAATGCGAGTACCACGAACCTCAAGAAGAATCCGAAAAAACCAGGGAAAATTGGTCCTGCAACCTCCAAGGACGAGCCTGCGTTTGACGATGTCCCGCCGCCTCCGAGCGAAACTAGGTTACCGATTCCGGCGCCTCCCATGCTGGGTACCGCTGTCGAAGTGGAAGATGCTGCCGAAGAACCAGTGGTGACCAGGTCTTTTGAGCGGCCAGCGAGTCGCACAGGTCGCATTGGCGGTACGGTGGCACCCGTGAAAAGTCCTCCCCTGCGCACCCAAACCGCGCGCCGACAAACGCGACCACAGCCCAGCCGCCGTGGCAGCCAGTCCAGCATGACGCGGGTCACGGTAACTCGGCCAGAACGCTCACGGACTCAGCCAGTTATGGCTGTAGGCCTGAGTGCCCGCGCTCCGATCAACACCGTCCAGTCAGCGGCCCCGCGCCAAGCCAGCGGCGGGACTAGAAGTATCGACAGCCTGGCTGACGGCGCACAGGTGCAGAACTTCGGACCGATGTCATTCGATCGCACAGCACTCAGCCAGTGCGCCCCAGCCTGCACACTCATGTTCAGCGGTCCTTCGGGCACAGTCCGGGGTACATTCTTTAAGAAGGTGTGGGGGCCGGCCCTAGAGCGCAGCAGTGGGTCGGTCTATCTCAGCGGATCTGTGCGCAAATCTGAAGGCGGCACGAAAATCATCCTCAACGGGGTCAAATAAATCCCATCTAGGGTCTTGCCTTTCGGTGACACTCAAGCTAAGAGGGAGCTTCGATTTTTTGTGCCTATGATTATTTTTGGAGTCGGGTCATGGCAGTCCCAAAGTTTAGAATCTCAGCTTCCAAACGCGACATGCGCCGTGCACATCATGCACTTAAGGCGACGAGCTTTGCCTACTGCACAGCTTGCGGCGAAGCAAAACTCGCGCACACTGTTTGCAAAAACTGCGGCAACTACAAGGGTAAAGTAGTTGTGCAACCGAAGGTCAAGGGCGACCTCGGCGGCGAGGACTTCAACGTCGAAGGATAACCATCGACGGCTAATTAAGGATAAGCACGGATGGCTTACAGCGGTCAGATGCTGGCAATGTTCCCCGGCCAGGGTTCCCAATTTGTGGGAATGGGCCGGCAGTTACTTTCCGAGTTTCCTGCTGTAAGGTCCGTGTTCGAAGAGGCTGAGGATGCTGCCAAGCTGAGCATTCGTCGTCTGTGCCTGGATGGGCCAGAGGACGAGCTAAAGCTGACGGCTAACACTCAGCCTTGTATTTTGACCGTGAGTATCGCCACTTGGCGCGTGCTGCAAGGCGAGACGGGGATTGAGCCCAGTCTTTTTGCGGGTCACAGTCTCGGCGAGTACTCTGCGGTTGTCGCTGCCGGCAAACTTGATTTCGCCCGTGCTGTGTTCTTGGTGCGCCAGCGCGGTGAGGCCATGCAGGCAGCGGTCCCAGCGGGTGTCGGAGCTATGGCGGCTGTGGTCAATGTGGCGGCCGATGACCTTCAAGCAAGGTGTGTCGCTGCATCGCAGAAGGACTCGGTCGTTGAGGTTGTCAACTTCAACTCACCGCAGCAGCTGGTTGTCGCTGGGCATAAAACGGCGGTAGATCGCTTGTGCGCGGGACTTGAAGCTAGCGGCCTGCGTTTCGTCATGCTGCCCGTGAGTGCGCCTTTCCACTCCTCTCTGATGCAGCCGGCACGCGTGGCCATGGAGCCCCTCCTGACGGCATCCAAGTTTCACACCACCCCTACGCGCGTCATCCCGAATCTCACAGCCGAGATCAGCGATCAGTACGTGGCTGACCTGCTGGTGGCGCAGATTAATAGTCCCGTTAAGTGGACGCAGAGCCTTGATCGCGCATACGCAGCGGGTTGTCGTGACTATGTCGAGATTGGCCCCGGCAAAGTGCTGTTTGGCCTAGCGCGCAAATCGCTACCTCGTGATGTGCAGTTGCGCCACACTGACGATGTGCGTGAGACCATTACAGCTCTCAGTTGATTTTTTGCTCCGTAGCTCTGTAGCGTGAGGCCCGTATGACAAAGCTTGACGGTTCACCTAGAAAGCCGAGTGGAGCCGTCGTCGCGCCGATTGAGCTCAGTACGACCTTTGTCCGTGAGGGCGACGGTAGTTTTGCCTCCGGCTATTTTTACACGCGGCATAATAATCCTAATCGTTCGCAGCTCGAAGAGGCTCTGCGCAAATTAGAGCACGGTGCCGTGGCGCTGTCATTTGCCTCTGGCATGGCGGCATCGATGGCGGCCCTGCTTGCCCTGCAGAGCGGTGATCATGTGGTACTACCGCAGGAGTGTTATCACGGCACGCTGAGTTTGATGCACGAGATCTTTCCCCGTTGGGGCCTCTCCTACAGCTTAGTCGACATGACTGATTTAGAAGTCGTGCGCAGCGCCATGACGCCTCACACCAAACTACTGTGGATCGAAACACCATCTAACCCCCGCCTTAGGCTGTCTGATTTAACCGGGCTCGCTGCCTTAGCACATGCACATGGCGCCTGGGTGGTCTGTGACAACACGATGGCGTCACCGCTCAATCAAAACCCCCTCCTGTTTGGTTGCGATGTAGTGCTGCATGCCACGACCAAGTACATCAACGGCCATTCTGACGTATTGGGAGGCGTCCTCATTACGCGTGAGCATGGTCCCTTAGCGGAGCGTCTGCGCACGATCCAAGTGTGTGGCGGGGGCGTCCCTGCACCCTTTGACTGCTGGTTGACCAGTCGCAGCCTGGCAACTTTGCAGCTTAGGATCCAAACGCAAAACGACAGTGCTCTCAAGATAGCGGAATTTCTCGCGCAGCATGCACGCGTCACCGAGGTCCACTACCCCTGGTTGCCAAGCCATCCCCAGTGTGCATTAGCCCGGACACAAATGCGCGGCGGTGGTGGTGTCGTCTCGTTTCAAGTAAGCGGAGGTGAGGCTTCGGCACAGAGACTTGTCGCTAATGTGCACAAAATCCATCGTGCGACCAGCCTAGGTGGTGTCGAGACCCTGATCGAACATCGAGCCTCAATGGAGCGTGCCGATACGGAAACGCCCCGCGATCTCGTGCGCCTCTCTGTGGGACTCGAACCTACACAGCAAATCGTTGACGACTTAGCGGCGGCATTTGCATCCCTTTGAGTCAGCCCAGACCTTTGGATTTAAAAAAGTTTTACAATGATCGCTACTGACAAGTCGGCATGAATCCTGCACAAACGTGAACGTAATGTTCACCCCCCAGTCTTTGTGACTGCCCATGCTGGAGACGACTCATGACTCAATGTCGCATGTTTTCAACACTCAAAATCTCTGGACTTTCACTGATGGCTACTCTAGCGCTGACGAGCGCGAGTCACGCCAAGAGTCTCCCAGAACTCAATGTCACGTCACAACCCATGCGCTTATTTTTAGGTCGCGTGATCAATTTCGAACCTAGTGAGATCGCTCCTGCTGGCGGCCCTGTCAAGATTACGTACGCCAAACAGTGCACCGAGTATTTTGAGAATTTGGTATTTAAATACCTGCCACGTATCGATCCCGAGGCACCAGCGCCTGTAGCAGTAGGCGCCATCATGAGCGGCACCCGCTGCGACCAGTGCAACTGCCCTGAAGAGGCTAAAGAACTAAGCCTGAACGTAGAGCCAGACACGGTAACGCGGCCCCTGGTGGCTATCGCTCCGACCAAGAGCGACGCAGCGGAACTATACCCAGCGCGGATCCTCGGTATTCAGCAAGAGCCTGTGAGTGAGGACGAAGTCGAGGTCACGGTGACCTACCTAGAGACTTGCGACACAACGCTGGTCAATGTGATTCCGGTCGAAGTCTCACCGATCGGTGGTTACAATAAGCAAGTGGGTGTGCTCGCACTGGCTCAGCATAACGCGACTCCTTGCCCTTATCCGTCGCACCCGATGAGCCAAAAGTTTCGCTATCCATCCAATAAGGGTGGCTACCGCTTCTTGCCGGTCGAAGCTGAGTAATCACTCAGTGCCGGTAAAGCTTGCCAAAAAAGACGGTCAGTTTGAGCAAATAATTATCTGCTCAAACTGACCTTAAACGATACATACTTTAAAAGGATACTCTAGAAGGACACTGGCACTGTGTAGCCGCCAATTGCTTTGGGTTGTGGAGACTGGCAGAACTTGGCGTCTACCTCTTGCACACCGACGGGCAGTACCAACTGACAGGTGTTGGGATCTTGAACCCGACGCTCGAGTCGGTAAATAAGAGACTTCCCGACGATAACGCAGACTGGTGGAAGATTATGGTATGCTGCCTCCGTACAGGCGCCTATCGGCATCGGCATGGGTTTCGGTTTTCTTACGTCGTCTAGTACGATCACTAGGCTCCCACTTTCGTCCCCAACTTGCGTCATCGTGATATGAGCCGTCGCAACTTGCCCGGCCTTATTAACAGGTGCAAAAGTATGCGGTCATGATGTATGATCCCTGTCATGGCGCTCGACGGTCGACAACTTAGTCATGAAGCGCTCGAAGCTATTCGCATTCGAGCCGTGAAGGCTGTTCAATCCGG
>VGTI01000021.1 GCA_016874735.1 Deltaproteobacteria bacterium | reverse complement strand
CCGCTAAAGCGCGCGCCAAGCGCCTTCAGTTGGTCGCGATAGGCGTAGGTATTGCCCAGAACAACGATAGCGCTGCCCTGCCGTCGGTAGTGGATGCTCAAGCTCGCTCTCCGTAAGTCGGCGCCACAAGGGATCCCGAGCCTACTTAGGGTGCAGAACTCCTGTCAACTGATTGATAACAACGGCGAGTGCCCTACGGCGCGGCCTTCTTGTCACAACCACTGATTTTTATTTTGCCTTGTTTATTCCATAACTTGAGCTTCAAAGGCGGAGCGTCGTCGCCGCCAACTTGGGCTGTAAACTTACACCTAGCGCCGCCCTCTCGTGCAGGCCATTTGGGATAGCAGGTGAGCACGTGAGTTTGGCCAACGACTAGCTCGTTGACCGTGAGAGGCGTTTGACCGCGTCCAATGCCATCGTCCACTTCGCACGTGACGTTAGCCTCGGTGGAGATGATCTCCGCGGTGGCGAGTTCAAGCCCTTGGCGGCGCACTAGGACGATATCGTCTAAATTCTCCGTTTCGCCTGCCACCAAATCCACTGTGCGATCCTGAGGTAGGTAACCATCCCGTTGGATCGTCAGGCGATGGCGTCCGGTGCGTACATTGATTTCCGTGGGAGTGTTGATGTAGGCACTAGGACGATATCGTCTAAATTCTCCGTTTCGCCTGCCACCAAATCCACTGTCCGATCCTGAGGTAGGTAACCATCCCGTTGGATCGTCAGGCGATGGCGTCCGGTGCGTACATTGATTTCCGTGGGAGTGTTGATGTAGGCGCCTTGCTCGAGTTTTTCCCCATCAATGAGGATGCGTACGGCCTTAGGCTCAGTTTCGATGGTCAGAGTTGCAGGACCGCGCGCCATGAGCTGTTGTTTTTGGCTGCCGATAGCAAGGGCCGCAGTCCACACACAAATAGTAAGCGATATAAGGATCAGGCGCCGATTTGTGCGATTCAAGTCGTGCCCTCCTTTATCGTTTCATCGAGCACTTACGATCGCGCATGTCGATCATGAGCTCGTCTGGGCTGACCCAGGTGGTGGATTTTGGACGGAAATTACATTTAAACTCGTCATCGCGATCGCTGGCATCGATCACTTTGATTTCGTAGGTTGGACCCAGCCGTAAATCTTTAATTTCGATGGCATCACGTTGAGTGCTGCGGACATTGGCCCTAAAATAGCCATCATTTACCACAAGACTAGCGCCTTTGGATGACATGCCCTTAATGGTGACTTTCACAGCGGCAATGGGGCCCTCGTTTTTCAGGACCACGTCGTCCTTGATTTGCTTTTCGCCGCCTTTGATCGTGAACTTGTGGCGTACGGGTATAAATCCTGCGCGTGAGATTAGTAAGGTGTGTGTACCAGGAGGCACGTGCAAATCATAAAACTTGTTCGATGTCGTATCGATGTAGCGACTACCTTCTACTGGTTTATCACCGACAGTAATCCGGACAAACCGCGGCTGCGTGCGCAGTTGCACGGTGCCATGTCGATTCTGGGCCGTCAGTGTCGTATACATGCGCGCACCGATAAACAGCAAAGCAATGGCTGCGACGATCGCCAGGGCCGGCGCCATCATGGAAGTTTGTTTATAATAGCGCGATGTCGGCGGGATTCCCTGGATGCGGCTAAGCGGTCGTTGGCCACTTTTGAAGTCTTTTGCTGGCAGTTTGCGGCCGCCGCTTGCCGGCACCGGCATCGGGCTTGGGATCATACTCGCCGGATGAGATAATGGCCGCGGTGCGCTGCTCCTGATGCGCAATTTGGGAATCAGATTAGCATCTAGCTCGGCGCTTGGTAATGAACTCGAGTCAAGTTGTAGGGCTCCTTCGCCAACTGCAGGTAACGGAGCCAGAGATACCGGTGCTGAACTAGGCTTCTTGCCTGGGCGTTGATTGGTTTCGGTCAATGTCCGCTTTATTTCAGCCGCAGATTCAGACCGACGATTTTCCATGCACTTCTTTAAAAACTCGCCTAAATCCTCTGGCGTAAACTCAGGGTATTTACGACTCATGTAGCGGCGAATCTCTTTTTCCAGATCGGCCGCCGAGCGGTAACGTTTCTTGGGGTCCTTAGCCAGGCCCTTCTTAATGATGAGATCCAGCTCCTCATCGACCTCGGGATTGAGTTGGCGCAGATCGGCTTCGATGCGGCAGCTCTTGACACGCTGGATGGTATCCACCTCATTTTCGCCCTGAAATAGGCGTTTCATCGCCAGCATTTCCCAGAATACTATGCTGAGAGCAAAGATATCGGTGCGCTGATCAACCGGTTTAGCGCTGATCTGCTCGGGGCTCATGTAGGAGTATTTGCCTTTGACCACGCCGGGTCTGGTGTCGGTTAGTTTACTTTCGGCGTCGGCGATCCCAAAGTCGGTCACCTTAACTTCGCCCTCAAAACTGACTAGGATGTTTTGTGGTGAAATATCCCGATGCACGATGCCAAGGGCTTGTTGCGTGATTTCGTCAATTTTCGTGTGTGCGTAATGCAGTCCGCGGGCTGATTCAGCTATGATGTAGCAGGCCATTGGCACGGCAAGGCGACGACCACCTTGTTCGATGTTATGGAGGAGCGTACGCACGTCGGCGCCATCGACGAACTCCATGATGATGGCCGAGGCTCCTTCGATTTCTTCGAAGCCCTCGACGCGGACTATGTTTGCGTGCTGCAGACGCTTGCAGATGTGCGCCTCATCGCGAAACATCTGTGTGAACTCTTGGTCGCTGGCGTAGTGTTGGAGGATTCTTTTGATCGCGACTAGACGCTGGAACCCATCTTCGCCGACTTGTTTGCCGAGATAAATCTCGGCCATACCGCCGCGGGCGATTTTGTTAGCTAGGATGTAGCGAGATGTGCCGCTCATGCCATTCCGATTAAGAGTCTCGTTAGGATTCTCTAGATTCCGACTCAGGGTTACAGACCCTCGTCGGGCCTATCGGCAAATCTGACCCAAATCTGAGGACGTCTCGCGCCGGGTAGACCTGGTCGTGGCCTGTCGCTTCGGATCTAAATGCCTGACAATACTGGACATGTGATGTATCTTAGGGAGTTAACTTGACCGAGCTGGGATCGGCTGTTAGATTTCTGTGTTTTGTATAAAAAATTTAGGTGGTTAAGCTTTAATGGCAGAAGTAGCAGGCGGCTTGTTTATCGCGGTAGAAGGGGGCGAAGGTGTTGGCAAATCATCTTTCGTTAAGACTCTTGCCGTACGCTTGCGGGCTCAGGGCCACGATTTGGTGACGAGTCGGGAGCCTGGGGGCACGCCGGTTGCGGACGCACTTCGTGCTTTGTTCGCGCATCCGCCCCAAGGTGAGCGCCTCAGCATCGTCACAGAGGCTTTGATGGTCTCAGCAGGACGCTCGCAGCATTGTGATCAAGTGATCAGACCTGCACTCGCTGCTGGTCAATGGGTGCTTTGTGACCGCTATGCTGACTCCACGCGCGTGTATCAGGGAGAGATGGGCGGGCTTTCTCCGGCTGTGACCGAGGAGCTCATTGCTATCTCAACGCGAGGGCTGCGTCCCCATGTGACCTTTGTACTCGATTGCCCAGTGGATGTTTCGTTGCAGCGCCTCCAGGGGCGTTCGGGTAGCGGCCATGTAGACGCGGTGGGGCGTTACGACGCTGTTGCTGCAGTCGATCATGAGCGGCGGCGTGCGGCTTATCTTGCCATTCTCAAGGCCAACCCTGGGTCCCACGTCCTGATTGATGCATCTGCTTCGACCGAGGCCATGGTGACGGCAGCGTTGCACCACTTGGAGGTGCGCGTTGGCCAGACCTAAACAAGCGAGCGCAAGACGTCGCGCGCAGGACGATGACCTGGAGGCAGTAGCCGCGTCCGAAAATGGTGCAGAGACGATACCAGATTGGCGTCTCTTAGTTGGCTACGACGGTGAGCTGGACAAGTGGCGCGCTTTGATGGCGCGGGATGCGTTCCCATCGCCAATACTCTTGGTTGGACGGGAGGGTATAGGCAAACGCTCGTTGCTACTAGCTTTAGCGGCGATGCACCTCTGTGCTACGGGTACGGGTTGCGGGACCTGCAAATCCTGTCAGATGGTGTTGCAAGGAAGTCACCCCGAGGTGCTGTGGCTCGATGCGGCGGCGCATGGAGCGTTCCTGCTCGAGGATGCGCGCGCTCTGCAAGATCATTTAGAGCTAAGTCCGGGGCTTGGTTATAAATATCGCATCGTTTGTATTGTCGATGCTGATAGGCTCTCCGAGGCTGCGGCCAATCGTCTTTTGAAGATTATGGAAGAGCCGCCACCCCAGGCGCGCCTTTTTTTCAGCACTGGGCGCGTGGGCGCCATGTTGGCGACGGTGTTGTCGCGGCTAGTGAGGTGGCATGTACCACCTCCGGCACAGGCGCAGTCTCTCAGTTGGTTGCGTGAGCGCGGTCGGAGCCTAGATATGGTGTTGCCCGATGATGAGGCGCTCCTTGAGTTACTGCGCCATGCCGGTCTAGCGCCTGGTCTGGCCTGGCGGCGGTTGCAGGACGGCGCCAGTGGCGGTGCGGCTAACCTTGGCGCAATCCCCACGCATCTTAGCGCCGGTGAGCTGGTGGGATGGGCGGAGGCGGTGACGCGCCGTGCCGGGCGGTCTGCCGCCGCTTTAGTTGAGGAATGGGATCTCGCGATCAATGCCCAATATCACGATATGATTAGGAAGGGTGATTATCCGATCGGCGGTCTTCGGGAACGTTACGAGTGTCGTGAGATGCTGCGCCGTGCGCGCCGCCTAGCGCGAGGAGCTCGGGTACCGCTTAATGCACAACTTCTAGCTGAAGCGTTGCTTTTAACGCAGCGTTCTTGAGAGTGAGCGATCATGGACGGTATTAATATTGTAGGTGTTCAGTTTAGACGAGCCGGGCGGATTTACGAATTTGCTGCGGGCGAGACCGATCTACGCATTGGCGATGATGTGGTGGTGGAAACGGATCGTGGGCCGAGTCTAGCCAAAGTGGCTACTGTGCGGTTTGCTTACAACGCTGACAGCGGACGTGATCTCAAAACCATCACGCGTTTAGCAACGCGACGTGATCTTGATGAAACGCGTAAACTCACGGCCGACGACGCAGTCAAATTTGCTCGCAGTCGCGCTGAAACTCTGGGCCTGAAAATGACGGTGCTGCAGAGTGAGGTGCAGTTTGGCGGTAATAAGGTCATCATCTACTTTGCCGCCCCAGGGCGCGTTGATTTTCGTGAGTTAGTCAAAGAACTAGCCTCAGGTCTCAAGGCCCGCGTGGAACTAAAACAAGTAGGCTCACGCGACGAGGCTAAGTTGGTGGGCGGCATCGGGATCTGCGGTCGTGAATTTTGCTGCTCGAGCTTTCTGCGTGAGTTTGTCCCAGTTTCGATCAAGATGGCGAAGAACCAAAATCTGGCCCTCAACCCCAATAAGGTATCCGGTGGCTGTGGTCGCCTCCTTTGTTGTCTGGCCTACGAGAACGAGCTGTACAGTGAGCTGCGGCGTAAGTTGCCACCGCGCGGGACGCGTGTCCGCTCACTTGAGGACGGTCAGGTGGGCCAGGTGTTGAAGGGTGACGTCCTAAACCAAATTATTGTGATCGAAACAAGCGAGGGACGCCTCATCACTGTCCCTGTGGCCCAGACTGAGATGCTTGAGGCCGGTGCGGCTGATCAGAGTGAAGACGGATCCGAGGCCGAGGCTTGGGGTGAGGATATAGACTTTGCCGCCTTGGCTGCTCTTACTGATGACGGGGAAGCTGGCGCGGGTGGCGGCCGACCGCAGCGAAAACCGCGCGACGGTGGCGATCGGCAACGCCATGATCAGAGGCAGCAACGACCTGGCGGCGGCGGCGGAGGCCGACGGAACAAATGAGAGGACGGGAGCACATGGCGCGGCAGTTACCGCGTGCCAGATGTCTGGTCTTGGCCTGGGTCCTCCTCATGAGTTCTGGGGCGGGGGCGGCGCAATTGTGTCCGACGCTCAACCAAGTAGGCCTAGCTAAACTGGCGCGTGAGCGTGGTCCCCTAAAATTAGTTTTCTTCGCCTCATGGTGTGGCGAGTGTCTGACGCATCTGCGGCAAGCTCAGGATAAGAATACCCTCTTGATCGCGGCCTTTGATGAGAAGAAGGCGGCCGAGCGCGTCATCGCCAAGCTAGCGCCGCGTAGTGAGTGCTATTTTGATGACGGACTGGCAGCCGCGTTCAAAATTGACGGTGTCCCGGCCACTGTTGATTATCGCGGCTGAAGTTGGCTCATCCTGTCTATCGTTCGCTAGCGAACTAGCGCACCGGGACATCATAGTAGTTTTTAGGGTGAGGTTCGGCTTTCAAGCTAAAGTGCCACCATTCCTTGTCGTAGTTAACAAAACCCACACGCTCCAACGCCGCGCTTAATAAAGCGCGAGCGGCACGTTGCGACGGCGTCAAGCCTGCCGCTGCCGTGTGCGAAGACGGATCAAAAAAGTCGAATGGTGTTCCGGCATCTAAATCTACGATACCGATATCTACAGTGCTGCCGCGACTGTGACCGGATTTCGTAGCAATATAGCCATCGCCAAAAAGATGGTCCTTAGGAACTTTGGGATAATGCGTCTCTTTAGTCACGGTATCGGCAGAATCAGCGGCCCAGTTGACAAAAGCGGTGACGGCGCGCTGTGGTCGATAACAGTCGTAAACCTGGAGCTGAAGGTGGAACTTCGATAACCAGTCTTGAGCCTCTCTCAGCGCCCGTGCCGCTGGTCGCGTCAGCAAGCATTTATTGGCCTCGTAACCGGGGACTGGTCGTCCTGTGAAATTGTCAGATCCGGCGTACTTCATGTCGATTTTGACGGCGGGAGCAATGTCTGCCAGCGAGACAAAATCACTGGGCGCTGCTTCTCGCGCCGCCGGAGCGCTGTAGACATTGTGACTGCTGATGAACAGCGCGGTCAGAGACCAAACTAGGTAGCGGACTAACCGCGCGAGATTTAGTTTTTCAGAGAAAAGAGCGTTGCCCATTCAATAACCCGCATAGGAGGTATGATTTTGCAGTAAAAAGCGCCGGCAAATAGCTTGAATCTGATGTCATCAGCAGTGTGGAGTTCCGCCGTATCAAGCACCCAGCCCCCATCGTCGCTCGCTGTGAACGCAAACTTGCTACCGACCCATCCCTGTCCCGTCGCTTGACGATGACTGCGTATCAAGAACGGTCCGTATTTGACCTCGTCTGTATCGTCGCTACTAAGCGCCGTTAACTGCCACGTTGCCGGGTCACCAAACTTAGCGGCAACCCTTGAGCGTTGATCCAGGTCCGTGATTGATTGGAGCGCATTAGCAATAACGGCTTGGTTCAACTCCGCACAATTTTTGTCAGGAGCGCTGATGTTATTGGCAGTTTCACGAGCTAGCATCGAGCCTGTGCGCATCTTGCATAAGAGTGAGCGCGGTGCAATGGATTGATCCTTGGACAAATCGACTGGATTCATGCCGTCGTCGATCAATACTGGCAGATGGAGCTCGAAGCCCTGATTAATCTTTTTAACTTTAGATTTATCGAGGATGAACAAAGCGTCTGACCAGCCGTGGCGATAAATTTTTGATTCCATTTTGATCTCGTCCCAAGCCGTAGGATCGAGGTTCACCGCCTGTTTTTGCGTTTGGGCACATAGATTTTCAAGCTCTAACTCAGAACGGACGTAAGGATTGAGTAGTTCAGAAGTTGCTGCGACTGCTTGGTCTAGCGACTGACGCGCCGTCGCTCCGTCCACGTCCGACAACTTAGCCTGGTCAGCAATGAAATTGGTAATCAGAGCAGCAATTTTCTGGTGTGCATCGCTGAGACTTATACTGACGGGGAAAATGTCACCACTGTGTTCCTCACCATCGGCAAATTGCATATGATTCATGCCGCGCACGACGACGATCGGTTTTTGGCGCGCAATGGTTGCTTCTTTAGTTACCTGACTTGCGACACTGATGAAGTCACGCGCGATGTAATTCACTCCCGTCAGCCCGTCGAGCTCGGCACCGATCGTCAATATCGGTTTCGGGTAAGTAGCAATGCTGTCGCTGCTGCCCAAAGTTCGTGGCAAATAGCTCGCCAACATGATGAGGCCACCTAAGTTCATCGATACCGGAGCCTCCTGAACGGCGATACCTCCGTGGGAGTGTCCCGCGGCGAAGACGTGGCTCCTCGGGTCACTGACTCCGTGGGCGGTCAGAAGACTGATGGCCGCCTCGATCTTGGCGTGGGTAAACATCGGTGCCGCGATGTCACCGACAAAGTGCGGCACCAGGACGGCGATCTTGCCATGAGACGTAGAGGCGATGGTTTCGGCCAATTTGACGTACTGCTGCGGCTTGACGAAGGCGCCCCCAATCAGCACTAGGGCAGCTTCGGGCTGCGGGCCGCTAATCACGATCTGGTCACTCGAGTGAGTGGTCACGATGGCAGGACCAGTGGGATTTGTGGCAGCCAGGGAAGTAGCCGGTTGCAGCGAGGCTAGGTAGCAAAAGAAGGATAAAAGCGCAGATAATCGCATGGGGGCCCCCGCAGCACGCAAGTCGTACCTATAATTTTGCACACATTGTTTCTCTTACTGTTTTCGTGTTTTTTTAATTCTTATTCAAGCAAATAAAAAGTCTACGTAGATACTAATCCCCATCAACCTCTCAGATCTGATCCCCGATTGCCGATGATGAGGACGAGGGGGAAGTGGCATGCGCCGCTATCTGCAACTTATCTTAAAGGTCGTCTTCGGGACTGTGGTCCTGACGGCGTCAGCCGCGTTTGCAGATGATCAGACAGCCACCGCGGTGGTCATACCCCGCACAGGAGAGTTTGAACTTAATGTGTTTCCGGTTTTAGAGGAACTAAGGGAAACCGAAGGGTCCAAGCCAACGGTGCAGTCCGTCATCAATTCGCAATTTGCCGCCCAATTTCAGCCCGTCCAAGTGGACGGAGTTTTCATGAACGACGGTGATAAGTGGTTTCGTTTTCGCGTGCAAAATGAGCGCGATCAAGCGGTGCCCGCGGTGTGCAAAATGAGCGCGTTCAAGCGGTGCCCGCGGTGCTGATGACACGCTACTTCTTTGGCTCGATTAAAATCGTGCACGTTCACCCCACCCTTGGTCATCCGCTTTACAGAGAGGCTGGTTATTTAAGCAAAGCCCGGTCTCACAAATCGCAGCTGTTTCACGCTGAGCCCTTATCTTTTCCGCCAGGAGAGTCCGTCGTTTATTTGGCGCTGGATGCAGCCAAGCATCCTAGCAACCTGCATTTTCAATTGAGATCAGAGGCTAATTTTGACGAGTTCAATCATGGTTTCATCGCGCTGACAGCGGCTTTTTTCGCCCTGGCTCTCACGCTGGTGGTGATCAACGCCGCCCTGATGTTTAACATGCGCTCTGTAACCATGGTCTACTTTTTGGTGATGTCCCTCGGGCTTATGGTCCTGCAGATCTGTTTAAGCGGTGCGCTGAATTTTACCGGATTCCTGCCATTTGCTGCTAATGTACGGCTATGGTTTATAGCGGTCGCCATCACCGTTGTTGGGTCTGGGATGTTCGTTCTCAACTTTTTTGGTTTAGGGGCCCAGCGTTACCGACCACTGCTGTACCTGCATCTTTTGAATTCAGCAACGATTCTGTCTGCAGCCATATTCAGCTCATTCACTTGGCCACATTCGCTTACAGTCACGGGACTTAGTTTAGCGGTACTGCTCCTTGTAATGGTGCTTGCAGTCGGCATCGGTTTTACAGTGAATTTACGTCGCACCTTAATTTTTATGTTCTGCACACTGCCCATTACCGTCTTCGGTCTAGTAGAGTTTCTCAACTTTTTCATGCACGGAAGCGCGCCCGACTCGGTCAGCTATTTTTGGGGTAGCTCGCTGTCATCTCTGATCATTATGATGCTATTTGCCGCGGGCGAGCTCCTTGGAACGGAGCGTCGGACGCGCGCCCTAGCGGCCAGTCTGCAGTCAGTATTCCCACCGTTCCAGGTGCAGCGGATCGTTTCCGAGGGGCTTCAGCTCGACCAGGGTCCGCAGGAGCGGTACGTGACCGTGATGTTTATCGACATAGTCGGTTACAGTATCGCTGCCCGCACCCGTGCGCAGATGCAGACCTTCCATTTTCTGAAGGAAACGCTTGGTTTCATCAGTAAGATTGTTCACCGTCACGGTGGTATCATCGATAAGAGCCTCGGTGATGGGTCACTGTGTTTCTTTGGCTACAACTTTGCGGGCAAGGAGTCTTCCGGGCATGAACGCACTGCCGTACGTTGCGCCCTAGAGATTCAGCGCCGCATGGTAGAGCGGATAAACGCTCTACCTGCGGATAGTAACGATGTGTTCCCTCTGCGCATCGGCATCAATACTGCCCTCATTTGTATCGGCAATATGGGAGACGAGCAGCGTTTTGATTTCACCCTTCATGGCGACGGGGTCAACATGGCCCAGCGTTTTGAGTCAGCATGCGAACCGTTTAAGGTGACGATCGGCAAATCAACTTACGAAGCTCTAGACGAGAAAACGCGCACTTATGAACGGTTCTATCAGCGCTTTGTGCCGATTAAGAATGCGGCGGCATTAGTCGAAGCCTACGAGGTTAATCCATTTGAAAAGGATTCCCTGGCACTCGATCAGGCGCGTGGCCGTTATTGGAAATCGATAGGTGTCCAGCGTGTAGACCATCGTTACGTACCTAAGACGGCGACCATGCTTGTGAAGACCACCTACGGTGATATGATTCTGCAAAACTTCTCGCGCAATGGATTTTGTGTCAGATCACGCATATTCCTCGGTAAGGGGGCGGATCTGATTCTAGATATTACTGACCACATCAGCGACCCAACTCTGGCGTTTCTAGGAGTGATCACCGTACAAGTCCGCTGGGGGGTGCCGACCTCAGATGATCATTTTATCTTGGGCACTCTGGTTAACGGCTTGAGCGAGCAACATCGCGAGCTGGTGTTTGATCACTTAGTTCTTGCCGCAGAGAGGCAGCTCGCGGTGAATGCTTATGTGTAGGTATCTTAGTCCACCAGCTTAAACACATGAATGCGGTTGGCGTCATAGGCCGGAGCAAACAGGTGAGCGTGGCCGTCGCCGTCTCTGGCCCCTAGGGTCATTTGGCCGACCGTTGATCCGACGTCGAGCACGACGTGCGCTGTGTAACGCCAATCATCGCTGTCGTTGCTTACTGGACTTAGCCAATGCACTTTGCCGGAACCGTCACCGGCGACAAAAATGTCGGGCTTGCCGTTGGTGTGTTGCCACGTGATGGCAGAACCCGGAGAGGCAGCGCCCTGACCTTTAACGACCGTCTCGATACCCGTAAGCAGCGTATGCCGCTTCCATGCGCCGTTGCGCCAATCGCGTGGCAGCTCGTAGCCAAATACCGAGGCAGAGGCGTCACCTTGATGATTGGTAGCTAGCAAGTCGAGGACACCATCATTATTGAGATCGCTGAGAGATAAATCAAACGCGGCACCAATCGTATCATCGACAATTCGGTGCTCCCAACCAGTTCTGACGAGCCAATGCAGCGACAGACGCTTATTAAAAAATTCCGTGGCTATAATCGTCAGTGCACCCTGGTGCTCCGTCACGACGAAGTTGACGTCTGGACCTGAAGCGATCAGATGTTCGGTCCAGTAGGTGGTGTCATCGCCTTGTGGTTTTTCCAGCCAGATCAATTCGCCGTCGTGGCCGCCAAACCAACCTAGTTTGGCGCGCGCGGTGATGATGTCCATCTGCCCGTCTTGATTGACGTCATAGAATACGGTTTGGTGGTAGAAATACTCAGACTTAGGCTTGACGATGCGCGTAGCTAAGCCGGTTTTTTGATCGACGATAGATACGGTACCAGTCTTATAACCTGGTATGAGGAAGCCCGATCCGACGATCAGTTTACCCGGTCCGAACAGAGTGGCATCGGCCGTTTTCACATGGTTTGGCCATGATACTTTGGAGCTGGTTGGCGCCACTTCATGGCTGAGGATATCGAGCCATCCTGGTTCCTTTGGATTAAGTGGTAGCGCAAAAATTCTGCCGATTCCAAACGGCGCAAAACTTGATACGACCAGGCGCTCATCGCCGCTGTCTGTGGGGAGGACGCTTAGAAACGCCGGTTTATGGATGCCGAAACTACCCACAGGCTCAACCGTTGCAGCGTGAGTTGCCTGGGCAAACGGCAAACTAACTAAAAATCCCAATGGGAATACGATGCGGCGCTGCCGCTTGTTACCAAGCCACATAAATGCTCCACTATGACGATCAGATGATAGTTGGGCGCAGAGTAGCTCGATTATTTTTCGGTGTCACGACTTAAGTGAGGCGCCACCATGGAGGTAAGGCATCACCGAGCGTCGGTTCCAGAACTTGGCCGAGTTTAGGGGTGATCACTCTGACGTCGTACTGAGGGGCCAAAGCCACCAAGGTTTCAGCGGGTTCGTGCCATGCGTGCATAGCCAGGCTAAACGTACTCCAATGCACAGGTAGTAGTAGGCCGCCGCCGAGCATGGTCACGGCTTTTAAAGCGTTCTCCGGACCGAGGTGAATGTCGCCCCATAGTTCGTGAAAGGCGCCTATTTCGAGCATAATCAGGTCAAAGGGACCGAGCCTCGATCCAATGACGCGGTACTGCTCGGTCAGTCCGGTGTCGCCGCTAAAGAAGACGTTGTGACGGTCGGTACGCACAGCCCAACCGGCCCAGCTGGTGACATTGCGATCTCCAAGGCTCCGACCGGAAAAATGTTGGGCGGGGGTTGCGGTGAGAGTGAGGCGTCCACCAGCTACCGTGTGACTCTCCCACCAATCGAGCTCGGTGATGCGCCCCTGCGGAATACCCCAGGCTTCGAGCCGCGCCCCCACACCGAGAGCCGTGACAAAAGGCACCGCGGTTTTGGCTAGGGCCATTACACTGGCATAACACAGATGATCATAGTGATCGTGCGAGATGATGACCATATACACTTGCATAACACAGATGATCATAGTGATCGTGCGAGATGATCACCATATCGAGCGGAGGCAGGGATTCAAGCGTAACTGGTGGCGGATGAAATCGTTTGGGGCCCGCAAACTGCACCGGCGATGCGCGTTCACCAAACACAGGGTCAGTCAAGATGCGGAGGCCGTCGAGCTCGAGTAGTACCGTGCTGTGACCCAGCCAGGTGACACGCATGCTGGAATTTGGGCGATGGAGCCACTGGGGTAAGGGGTTTTCTACCGGGAGTGTTCGTTTGGGGATACGTTCGTTACCGCCGCGTACAAATTCTCCCAGTAATGGCAGGGGGCTCCCCTTAAGACGCGGGTACGCATGGCCTATGTTGCGAAAGCGTCCTTCGGCAAAACGTCCCGAGGCTAACGCTCGCTCGAGTCGAAGACCCGTGAGTAACTGTGACTTGTTGGCTTTGCTCATCCGGCTCTCGTGATCCTAGATTGCGTCTGAGGGTACACGAGAGGGATCGGCATGTTGGCACGATTACTTGATGCGGCAACTGTAGGTGGTTTTTGCTAAGGCAAAAAAACACCTCGCAAACCACCAATGATCGCTGAGTTGCCTCGGCGCTTACTTAGTCAGTAACAAGTTCCGCGGTGCGTCATCAGCGTTGCGTCCGTAGCTGGTCACCTTCAGTCTGGCGCCTTCCAAAAACGACTCGTCCGACTGCTCATAGGCGAGCGCATACTTGGCCAGTGCCTCGAGCACAATGGCGACCGTATAGGCGTCCGAGCGCCATTGCGCCAGCTTCCAATTGGAGGCCGAGAAGAAGACGCCAGAGTCCCACTTGCGCGCTTTGTCCCTGGGATTTGGGAAGAGGAAGCGGTCGTTGTCACGATTAAACGTGGTGCCAAATTTAATTTGCGCGCGCTGTTGATGAGCCGTCAAGTACGCAGCCGCTTTAGCGATCGCTCTTTGGTAATCACTGAGCACGCCAGCCTCAGTCGCAAGAGACTCACCGATATTCAAGAGGCTCGCGAGTGCCAGACCCGTGGCGAGGTCATAAGTCGGATCTGCGCCACCGGAGAAGGCGCCTGCATGTTTAGGATTCGTTGCAGCTAGGTCACGTTGCTCACGCAGGAGATCGAAGAGTAGGCGGCGCATGGCCTCCTTCATCGCTGGTGTGCGGACGCCACCGTCGCGGTAGGCTCGCGTGAGCGAGTAGGGGAAGATCATCCGCTGCGGGTAATAAAGGCCGCACTCGGGCCAGCTGTGTTGCTCGACAGCTCTGGCCATTAGCACGCTGACATCGTTGGCTGCGGCTGATGCCGCCAGTCCCTGGAGACCAAGAGCTAACAGGGCGTTGGCATTAACAACACAGTCGACATTGTTGACACCGAGCGGAATAACGCCCGTCTCAGGTGTCATAAAGCGCTCCTCGCGCGGAATATTTTCCTCTTTAAGCCAGGTGAGAAATCCTGCGGAATCCTTGCCCTTCCACGTGTCACGGCCGTCTTCCATGGCGCGGCCCAGGTCGCGCCACTTAAGTAGTTCTTCGGTCAGCGCTGCTGATGGCCGCGCATCACCGTCAAATGCCGCTGCTAATTCCAAAGTCGCTGCAGCCAGTGCCGTGTCGTCAGCGTCAGCCGGGATGTTGGCAAGTGCGTCCACGCCGTAAGGATTGATCGCCGGATTGAAGAGATCAGTCGACCAGGAGGCGTAGTTGTCACCGCTAGGTTTGCGGTGTGAAGGGAAAACGTTTTGTAGACTGCCAGCTTTCATCGGAATATTGAGCGGCCCGACGCGGTCCTTGTCGCTGCTTGATCCTGCTAAGTGCGGCCAGAAGGTAAAAGCATCGCCAGCTTGATAGGTGCGGATGCTAGCCACAGCTTGGCGGCGCACATCGGTGACCGTCCTCTGACCTTCGGGTAGTCCCGACTCGTCAAAGAGATAGAGCGGGTAGGTAATCGCCGTGGTCATAAACATGTTGGAGTCTTGAATCTGAATGATCGACTCGTTCTCGCCGTTATGCGGGCTTAAGACATCGGGGAAAATGTGGATGAAGTTAGCCCACTCGCCCTTGCGGTTGTTGGTAAACGGCAGGGGTAGGGGCAAGGCCTGTCCGGTCCCTGGAACAAGCGGTAAACAGCCATCACCCGAGCAGGCGTCAAAGCGCGGGTCGTGCAGGCCGCGACGCTGCCTGATCTGCGTGTCGTCTAGGAACAGGAGGGCGCCCATGATGGCCGTCTTGAGGGCGTCGTCGCCGAGGCGCGCCTCAGTGGTTGCCGGCAGATCTTGGGCCTCAACGGCTGCGCCCTGGGTCGGTAACAACGCGGTGGCGCTCAGGATCAGGGTTGCAAGCAACGGAAATCGCAGTTGATTAGTCTTACGGCCCACGGCAGTCCTCGCGCTTAGGATGTTTTCACAATGAGCTAAATAGCGCGAGCTGGGGCGATGGTCAAACAAAGAGGCAGAAAAAGCCGCTAAAATGGCACTCCGCCCGAGAACCTTGCGGCTCTGGGCGGAGAGTTATTCACAGTAAGGAGATGTCGTGCTTAGGTTTTAGGGCGGAAGTCACCCTCGAGCTTAGCTTTAGGCTTAGTCGGGGGTTGTACGGTATTTTGCGCCGTGGGGATGACTTCGTAGCCTTTAGGATCGGTCGTCGTGATCTCGTAGACACCGGAAGTTGCGTTTTGTTTGAAACACTGCTTCGTGATGGCGGGGCCTTGGTTATCGTTACCATTCGTGTAACGGCTGTCCTTGTCAGTGGAGGTGTTGTCATTGCGGAACGGGTGGTACCACTTGACCGGCTTCAGCTCGTTAGCAGCGACAGGATCCTTTAAGTATTTGCGTATACTGATGTCGCCCGTGGCTCCAGACACACCGCATCCGCTGAGCGATCCATCCGTACCAGCGGTGATGTTAAAGAGGAAACCGCGCGCGGCCTCGTTGAAATTGCCACCTGGATTTTGCCAATATGATAGATTGCCGGCATTTGTATCAGGGTCAATGTCAAAGGCTAGGTAGCGCACAGCGCCGAGCTCCCCATTTTGAGCGTTGTCAGCGACTGCAGTCAGGTTGACGAGTCCATTAGCGTCAAAGGGCGTGACCGTCTTAACGATGGCAGCACGGCGTACTTCAAAGCGCATCCGCTTTTTGCCGGCGTCATCTTGCTCGCGACTGTAGTTGATACTGAGTAGGGCATTCTTGTTGCTGTCACCGTTGGCGCCGCCGCCTTGACCGGCATCTTTCGCGCCCATTCCCGAGTCGCCCGGACGGAGAATGGACAGGGTGCCGCTACTAGAGTCGTTGGCGCCTGGAGAGTGGACCAAATGTACTTCAAACGATTTGCCGTCCGGAGCTGTGGTGGTGATATCGCTGCGATAGACGGGGTTGCCGCCGACATCGGCCAAGCGGGTGATCTTAGCGGTGCTGCCAGTGAGTCCTGCGCCGCCCTTATCGAACGATGCGGTAAGATCCAGTGACTCGCCTACTGCTGGCATCTGGGTGTCTTTGCCGTCTTTTTTAGCCTGGCAGATCATGCCGCTCACCATGGCGAGAGCTCTATCGACTTGCTGCACGGAGTCTTCGACTTCCGAGCGTGCAAAGGCGACCATACAAGCCTCGGCGTTGGTGGCGCTTACTTTACCAGTAGTGGTGCCAAAGTTCTCAGGTGGGTTCGCTCTTTGGAATGGGTTCATGTCATTGTCGAACTGGTAACACGTAATCCTGGCCCCAGGTTTCGCAGGTTTAAATTGCGCCGGGTTGAAACAGTCTCCTTCGCCCTTCATGCGCTTGCCCTGATCGACCACTTTGTCTTTAAAGTTCTTCTTGGCATTGGGATCGTCCACTTCTTCTGCCAAGTTCAAGGCCGCCGCTGTGGTGGTCTGAGGGAAAATAGAGAGGGCTAAGGTAGAAGGATAGGCTGCCGCCAGCGGACTTACACCAGCCTCGGTCGTAGTGCCACCGGTGGAATCGGTACCGCTGCTGTCGTCGTTGCTGCTCGACTTTTTGCCGCAGCCAGCGACGAGTGCGGTGACCGCTGCTGCAGCCGCCGCGTGTTTCACTACCTTACGAGTTTTCATGAGACCTCCAGTACGCGTGGATAAATGGGGGACGAATGACTTGCGTCACGCGACCTATCGGAGGTCTGGAATGGAGCTTTACTTTGGCCATGCGGTCAGTGCCACGGGTGGCGATTTTGCTCCTTAAATTCGGGTGGTTAAGATTTTACCAACCAGGCTGCGGCGCAGGTCTGCCAGATGGCCCGCATGGCCACGCTACCGAGTATGAGCTCGTGACGCTTCATGCTAATGTCCTCCTAGTTTGCGTTGCGAGCATTTTATAACGATGTGGCCCTGGGGACCCATCCCACTTAAGTCTAGTTGCGAGCTTTATGGTTACTAAACATAGTCCTGCTAAAGAACCCATTTGGATCAGTCACCGTGGCTTAAAAACAAGAGCCGTTGAGAACACGCTGCAGGCCTTTCGTGACGCTGTAGCTGCGGGCTTCACGCACGTGGAGACCGATCTCCGCAGCACTGCTGACGGTCAGATCGTGCTGGCTCATGATGCTGATCTCGCCCGGCTAACGGGCAGCGCAACCAACATCGAGAGTTCTCCTGCAGCGCTGCTAAAAAAGATACGACTGACCGATGGTCAGGGACTGCTGTTTTTCGACGCATTTATGGCGGCATTTGGGCATCTTAGTATCACTTTCGACATTAAGCCCGAGCAAGGGGAACGGACCTTAGCCCTGCTTGCTCGCTGGCTTGCTGATCGCCCCGACGCAGGCGAGCTGCTCAGGCGCTGCCGCTTTCTTTTTTGGCGCGACGAACAGCAAGCCTTTTGGCTGGCTAAGTTTCCGCGTGCGGTCGCCCTTGCTGGTCAGTCAGCATGTCTTAAAGCCGGACTTGCCATGGCCTTTCGACTCCCGATCCCGCACGCGGTGACGTCCGGTGTTACCTATGCCCTGCTCCACAGCTTTAAAGGACTGCGGACGATGCGCGCGCCTGTGGTGGCGAGGTATCATCGCCGTGGGGCGCGCGTCCTGGCATACCTACCGAAGAATCGCGACGAGGTAGCCGCCGCCCTTGCTGCGGGCGTGGATGAAATCCTGACCGATGACGGTATTTTGGCTCCGTGACGGGCCTAATCGGCGCGCAAGTCACTACAGTGAATCTCGTCCGATCCGAGTGGGATCGCGCGGAGCATCATGGAGACCGTCGATTTTGCTATGATCTCGGTAAAGTCAGAGTTGCGCACGACGTAGCGCACATCCTGAAAACCCGGCCACGGATGATCTAGGTTGCCGGTCAAAATCTGCAGTCCCATCCGCGTCATCCCTAGGTGCGCGAGCGACGGCACCGAGGCAAAACTCTGGAAACTGTGTAGCTCGGGCGATGTGATGAGTTCGCCGACAGTGATGGTACTGCCAGTCACCTCGGCCTTAGGCTCAGACCAGTGACTGACCCTATAGGCCGCACCGCTCACGATGACGCGCTTGACGTTACCGTCCCCGTCTCGATCTAGCGATACAGTGCAGGGTAAGCCGTAGGCGTTGGTGTAAACATTAGTACCGGACCATGACTCACCGCGTGCAGGCAGCGACCTGGCTAAGGTCGCCAGGACTAGCGATGAAAAAAATCCATAAATGAAAGCCTTGCAAAACGAGTGTGTGAACATAAGCAACCTCCTACCTCTAATCGAAGCCAAGCAAGCTTCGTGCCAGATAGTGGAGGTCAAAGTTGGTGCCCAGGCTCAGAGGCCGAGACTTGCTCGGTCGAAAACAACGGGGACGCTAGCAGCACCCTGGTTGCTCCGCTGACAGGCCCAAACATGGGCGTCATCAAGGCTGAATCGTCCGACGATTCTTCTGTCGCTGCCTAGTTTAGTCATGAGCCGTGATCCTTTAGCGAGCGGGACGGCGGCGCTGAGTGGTGTCCTCAGTCGCCACACGGGATGCCCACCAAAGCTGACGAGTAACGTGTCGTCATGCCAAGCGACCGCGGTGGCACCAGGATCGAGGCCACCAAATCTGCCGCTGATTTGTCCCTCGGTGCTATCAAGTTGCAAGAGGCCACGGAATTGCAGATTCGGGCGTACCGGATTAATTTGATAATTGTCGACGAGGGCAAATACCTGGTCGCCACTGACCACGAGGTCCTGTGCCATATTTTTCACTTTTTCCCCGGCATTGATAGCGATCATCGACCTCAACTCGAGTGTTGCAGGATCGAGGATGGTGACACCCAGGGTGCCGTGAGCCACGAGCAGCGCGTCGCCGTGACGTGCAAGAGCTCGCGGCATCTCGTGGGCCAGGAGTTCGCGCGACGGCTTTACCGCCTGGGTAGCGACACGGTTGGTGACGGCGCCAGTGGCTAGATCCACACGGACGATGTCCGCATCGACCAGCGCAACGATGTGGTCGTCAACGCGCACAGCGTCCCGCACCGCGTGGTCAATTTTAAGTACGGAACTGTGTCCGCTAGGATCGATGACGGAGAGGCCGTCGTCACGTCCCACCAGGAGCGTGGTGTCTGAGAGGCGCACAAAGTGACGGCAGGCGTCGAGCTGCAAGAAGGTTTCTGTTTGGGTTGTAGCCAAACCTTTGAGCGGAAGTGTCAGAGCTGCAACCGCAGCGCACAGAGTTAAAAGGGGGCGGTTCATAACCAAGAGGTCTCCAAGTCTAGTCTAGAGTGGTATGGCGGCATCGGAGAGTGATTTTAAAAAGTCCTCGAGTGCCGTTAATTCGTTGCTGTCGAGCGCTAGCTTGCTGGCTGCATTATATTCCTGCAACAGTCCGGCAAGGGTCGCTCGTGAACCATCATGCAGGTATGGCGCCGTTTCGGCAACATTACGTAGCGATGGGACCCGAAATAGGTTCCAGTCGTCTGGTTGCAAGGTAAACTCGGCTAAACCCAGAGGCTGATCAGATCTGCGTTGTTGATTATTCAGCCCATTGCGGCGGAAAATATTGGATCCCCACGCCTTGCTCTTGGCATCAAAAGTTTGACCATTGAATAAAGGCCCGCTGTGACAGCCCACGCATCCAGCCTTGCCTTCAAAGAGCTGTAGTCCCGTCTTTTGCCGGTCACTCAGCGCATGTCCCTCGCCGGCAAGATAGCGGTCGTACGGACTTGCGAAGGGAGCTAAACTGCTGACGTAGGTAGCGAGCGCTTTCAGGACGACGGTCCTAGTGCCGGCTTCCGATCCAAGGGCTGACGCAGCAGCGGCGCGCAGTCGCGCTCGTTCTTCACTGGCAAAGACGGCTCGCCAGATAGCCTCCTCGCGCGGGCCGATGTGCAGTTCCGGCGGATTTTCGCCAAATAGCGGGACCAGTAACTGCTGCTCTAAGGAGTCGAGGACGGGGTTGACCCAGGTCAACTTGGTAAACTTGCCGGTGTAGAGTATGGACGGACTGTTGCGTGGTAGCGTGATACCTGTGACACCAAAGGGCAGGCTACGACGATCGGTATAGGCATAGTGCGGTTCGTGACAACTTTGGCATGACATACTCCCATCAAGCGACAGCCGAGGGTCAGAAAAGAGCTGGCGCCCCAGCTCGCGTAGCTCGGGAGGCTCTTGGCTCCTCTGACTCTGACCATCTTTGTGCTGGTGATATCCGCATGCGGTGAGCGTCAGAAGAGTTACGAGTTTGTAGGTTAATCCTAGCCAACGAAGGGTCATCTCACCAACTCTCACCACTTGTTATTCAAGTTCCAGGCTTAACGATTAGTTTTGCCGATCCAGCATGGCAAATATTACAGGCAAAGGAAATCTTCGGTGATCCCATGTCCTGTAGCTTCCGGTCGTCTAGATCAAAGATCGACACGAATAGTCCTGCTGCTGGCACCGTGACCTTATCGGTGGAGTAGAAGTTACCGAGGGCGTCTGCACTGACCGAGGTGACGAGCTGGGTTCTCGCCTTGTCGCTAAACAGTTTAATCGTCGCCCCGTCCACCCAGGGCGTGCTGGCATTTTTGTTGAGACTGCCAGCAATGACAAAGAGTCCTTTGCCGGGACCTTTATCTTGGTGGCAACTCATGCAGTTTTGGCCATGATTGTGGCTTTTGCTGCCACCTGAGACGCTGATGTTGGGGACATTGAGCGTCGCGGTGTCGCGAGCGTAGCAACTGTCGCCTATGTTACACGCTGCAACATCCTTACTACTGGCTTGCTCCTTGCCGCAGGACCAAAGGACTGTCCCGATCAATAATGTACCTAGCCATCCACAGTATGACTTCATCTAGAATACCTCCATCATAGATTGACTACAGTGAATGCCGTGGCGGCAGGACCCGCATCTTTAGATGAAAATACTAAGCCTAATTTTTCGAAAATCGGCGGGCATTCCTGGTCGCCCGGGAAGGCCATGCAGCCTTTGACGAAATCACCCGCCTGTGTGTTGGGTGCGGCGTCGAGATCGCTTCCTGTGAGTAGCGTTTTCACGTCAAGTTTGATGGCTTGCGTGGCAGAATCAAATGCGGCAAAGCTCATGATGGGTTCATAGTCGTAGGCGCAGGTGAATCCTGCCTCAACGGTCCCCGTGCAGTTGGTCGCTCCCATGTGGATATAGAAGTTGTCTTGGCCGGATGTTTTAAAATCAAATCGGGAATATTTGTAGCCGCCCTTCCAAGTCCACCACATGCCAGTCTCGTTAAAGGGGGCGGTCTCCGTGGCAGCATTGAGATGGTTGAGTTTAGGAGGTAGGCCAAACTGGAAACTAAGTCCCGTATAGGTGCCGATCGGGACGGTGCCACCTATAGCTGTATTAGTAGATGTGCCGCTGCTATCGCAAAGTCCCGTGCCGTTAGTGAAATCCAGTAATGCCACGTTGTCACGTTGCCATTTGCCATCTTGAGTCAAGGTCAGAGCGACTTTGGTGCCGTCGGCTTTTAGGAGCTGCGGGTTATAAACATAAAAGCGAAAGTCACGAACCTCAATGGTCGATCCTGTGGTGCCAACACCGGCGTAGCTCTGACCGCAGTTAAGTGGGGCGTCGCCGACGGTTGCCTTAAAATTGATGGTGACAGGTTGCGTCGCAGCAACCGTGGCATCGGTGGCTTTGGTGTCTTTTTTGCCGCAGCTGAGTAGGGCTATGGCTCCAGATAGCGCGCACAGAAACGGCGTAGTTCCAAACAGTTGGCGCGGCATGCAAATCTCTCCTTTTACAATGGAATAGGGATGATTAGCTTTTTAGGGCATGCATATAGGCGACGGTGAACGTATTGCTACGGGCGGTGTTTTTGTTTACGCCAAAAGCAGCCTGCTGCGACAGCGTGAAACGAACAAGTTGAGACGTGCTGGGATAATAATCTTGAGTCACAAAAATCGAATGATTAATTTGGCCTGAGTTGGATACCGTGGTGTCGCCGACGCGTAGCTCGCGCGTTTGTTCGCGATTAGCCCCTACTAAAGTTTTCACCATCGATGTCCACTGATAGCCTGTGGTCAATGTCGTGCGGGCGATGAGTCCAGGGTGATACTCGATGCCATCGTAGCTGCGTGACAGGGGTTGAGCGACAGTTTGCGCTAAACCGAATTTTGTTGCGTATTGACCGAACCATAAATCGACGCCGGCTCTGGCATCGGAAAAGCCAGTACCGAAGACGTCGAGCAGATCCCTTGTGTTCTGTGCATCATGCACCGACCTGGCGTGGGACTGTTTGAATCCAGCGATGAGTTGCACCTGGGGGACCAAGGGTTCAGTCAAGTCCGGCATGACGAGGGTGTAGCGCGTGACAACTAGGGGGTCGCCCACGCCCGATACCGCATCGTGCTCACCCACATTGCGGAAGGTGGGCACCGTGACCGTGGCAAAGGACCTTATAGAGAAGCTGTGGCCATAGGCGACCGTCAGATTCTCGCGCTCCAGGGGGCCACCAGCGGTGGCCAGACCGCCATTGGCGTTGATGTTGCGAAATCCCGCCGTCCGGCCTAGAGCTAGGAACGTTTTATCGCGTTCGTTAGGGTAGAGGATCAGTGGATCATCGCCACCACTGCCGCACGACGCGCAGCCGAATGCCGCCTCACTAAGGACGGGGGCGAGCCACATGAGGGTTGACGCCATCAGCACCGTAGCTCCCTGTCTACCCATCGGGAGCATCAGGGCACGCTCACGGCGATAGTGGCGCTGTCGCTTTGTCCGTCGACTGTAGCAGCGAGTTGAATCTCCCAGTCACCGCCCATGCTAAAGAAGATGCCAGTCACTAAAAACTCGTGAGAGGTTCCCGCCACAGCGGTGATCCGCTGATCGGCCGTCGACGTCCCATGACCCATGGACGGCATCCATGGCGTGAACTTGATACCGCTGACGGACTGGGCCGGTGCTCCGGCGCTACCTAGGAACGTGAGCCGGGCGCTCACGGCGGTCCGGGCGGCTAGGGGAGACTGCCAATCTAGCTTGGCTGTGTAGTGCTGCAGTGTCGACGAGCCGTTAGCCGCGCTGGCCGTTGCGGTCTGGGACTGCGGTCCGCAGTGTACGGTTTGTAAGCCAAAAAATGTAATTAAAACCAGGCTTTTAAGGTTCATGTCTAGGGTCCCGTGACGATTATTTTGGGTGACGGTGCGCATGCCTTGCAGACAGCACTTGCATAGTCTACTTAGGCAAGTCTAGGATTTAGGACGCTGCAGCGCTATGCAGCATATTGTTGCACCGTCGTGGTCGAGCATGCCTATTCGTCCCAAGTTTACATCAATAATCCTGGCATTAGCGGGAGATAGCAGCATCGAGGATGGTACCAAGGCGCGCTGGTTGCTGCGCCTCAGGTGGGCAGCGGTGGCCGCGATGATCGCCGGTCTTGCCGGTTTCCGCCACTACGGTCTCATTGCTGGGGAGGACATCGCGAGCTACGTGGCAGCGGTGACATTGCTCATTGCGGCCAATGTGTTCCTGTCGCTGGGTGGCCTCTACCAGCGTTTGCCGTTACTCCTGCAGATGCTGCTCGATCTGGCGGTGCTCGGGTTTACTCTAGGCATGACGCAGGGGTGTGCCAATCCTATGAGTGCCCTGATCTATATGCATGCCGTGCTTGGTCCGCTCCTGCTCCGCGGGCGCCAAGGCCTCATCTATCTCATGGCCATCGGCCTCGCAGTTAGCTACTACTGTCTAAACTCGCAGCCCGTATTCCATGGACTGCACGGGCGGCCCCTGCCGCATGCCGTGAGCCTGGTGGCTCAACTTTTAGTTGTGATCGTCATCTGGTCGCTCACCCTATCGCTATCGACTCGTCTGCGTACTTTGAGATCCAGCCTGGAGCTCGCGCGCGCGCAGTGCCAGCGAGCAGATCACCTCCGCGCCCTAGGTGCTATGGCAGCAAGTTTTACGCACGAATTTGCCACCCCACTCAATACGGCAAAGATGCGGCTGGAGCGGCAGAAGCGGCGCGCAGGCTCAACTGCTGACGCGAGCCCTCACTCATCCGGATCCGGAGATGTCGATGCCGCCTTGGCCGCCATAGAGCAGTGTGAGGCCGTCATGCGCAGTATGTTTGGGGCCGAGTTGCAAGCGGGTCACGTGCGGTTTGAAGAACTCAAGGTTGCTGACTTCGTCCTTAAAGTTTGTGACTCCTGGTCCCAGCAACATCCAGACGTCGTGGTGAGGACTCATGTCGACACTGCGGCCGCAGCTGTCACCTGCAGCTTGCCATCGCTAGCTTTGGCCCGGTCGCTGATGGATTTGCTAGACAACGCGCGCGAGGCTTCAGGTGACCAGAATGTAGCAATCGAAATGACAGTCACGTCTCGTGACGGCATGGTGACGATTGCCGTGAGTGACCGCGGCGCCGGTGTGCCGCACTTGCTGCGTGAGCGGCTGGGGGAAGCGTTTGTTTCCTCCCGACCTGATGGCACTGGTCTTGGCTTATACACGGCACGGTCACTGGCCGAAGCCCTGGGTGGATCGCTCGATGTGGCCGATCGCGCTCGAGGTGGGACGGTCGTGAGTTTGCATCTGCAACTTGACCGCGGGAGTATGGCGTGATGACTCTGCAGCCGCGACTACTGATTGCCGAAGACGATCGCAATTTTGCCGAAACGTTGATGCTAGAGTTTAGTGACCGTGGCTATGACGTGGATATCGTTCATTCGATGGCTGCCTTTAACGCGCATAAGTGGGCGCATCTAGACTACGCTATTGTCGATATGCGCCTGGGCACTGATCACGGCATCGATCTCGTTGAGGTGCTTCATCAACGGTATCCCATGTGTCAAATCGTGATGCTCACTGGCTACGGTAGTATCGCTACGGCTATCAAAGCCGTGAAGCTGGGCGCCACCAACTATCTGACCAAGCCTGCAAGCGTCGCACAAATCGAAGCGGCTCTGCGCGGTGGCGACTTCGTGCAGTCTGCTCAACCACCGGAACCTCAAGCGCCGTCCCTGGCGCGGCACGAGCGTGAATATATTGAGTCTGTGCTCAGTGAATGCAACGGCAATATTTCGCAAGCTGCTCGTGTTTTGGGCCTACATCGCCAGAGCTTGCAACGTAAACTGCGTAAGTTTAGTCCGCCTTAATGCGATCTAACCACGACCTCAGCGGATATCCCGATATGCTGCAAGATAGGCCTCAGGCAAGCGTCCAGCCAGCTCCGGACTGCCGTCGATGATCGTGCTGATGTCCTGCCGCATCATGTCCATGACTTCGGGCAGGGCTTTGTAAAAGCCCGTGATGGCACCTGGACTAAAGTCTTTGACAAAGGGTGGATGCATATACCAGGCCATGGCGTCGTAGGCCTTTTGCGGTAAAAACCGGTCAACCCTCACAGCGTCAGTTAAACTTAGGGATGCTTCGTCAGGGTAGGGCACTAGGTCTAAGGCGGGGAATTTGCCCTCGGGCAGTACGCCGCTATCGTAGGCGGCAAAAAACTCATCCAGCGAAATCTCTACCGCCTCGGTGACTAGTTGTACGGCGCGACTGTCACCGGCATTTTTGTAAAATAGTTGCGCATCGCAGCGTGCAAACCACTCGTCACCACGAGCATTGCGCACGGCCAGGCCGTGCTCGCCGGACTCACGGATTTCGCCGTCACGATCGTGGAGAATTTTACTAAATGCGGCAGCGGTGCGCCTTGAGTATCCGTGACTCTCGGCCCAAGCTAAAGTTTGCCGCCGTGGGTTGCGGATGTGGCCAGAGGCAAAGCCATCGGTCAGGAAATGATCGGCAAAAGCGGCTTGAAATAGAGCCTCGCGCAATGCTGCGTCGGCAGCACCATCACCCTGTTGGCGCAGATCATGAGCGTGCTTGGCAAGGGCCAAGGCTTGATCGTGTTCAGCTACGTAACGCTTGATGTTGTAGAAGCCGAAATGATCTTCGTTGTGTTCGGCAAGATTGATGTAATTGCGGTAGTTGAGGGCGAAGCCTTTGGAAAAGTCGGGGTACTCAGTATCGTTGTGACCATCCATTAGGTTTTGGGCAGCTTGGACTTCTTGCTGGAAGAGCTTGCGAGTGGCGTCAATGTTGTTGCGGAACAATTGATACCAGGGCTCGCGCGTTTCACGGAAAATTTCGGAGGCAGTCTCGTAAAAATCTGCGCTAAAAGCGATCAACTCGCCGTAGCTATAGCGCTCGATGCCATCGGCCCGGGCAAAGCTGGGTTGGCAGTCACGACGCTTGCCGCAGGCGCTCAAGTAGCCGCGATCCCCTATGATAACGTGTTCGCCGGCGCCAAATTTAAGCGCGGATGTTGCACGTTGGCCTTCGCCGCAGCCCCATAGAGCGGCCAAAGAAGCGACAAGCACAGCACTACGAATCATCATGTTCCCTCAGTCTTACATTTATGACTGGGAATATGATGCGTAGTTGGATTTCTCTTGTCTAGCGTTCAACTATTAATAGTTTGTGTACTAACGGCACTCTTATTAAGCCTGTGTAAAGCTGCGATTAAGGACGTCTTGGCGCTTAGGTGATGCCCCCAATGTCTCGAGATTTTTAGCAGCAAGTTGGCCACACGCCGCAGAAACTTCGAGTCCCTTACTGTAGCGAACGGGTGCCGGGATGGAACGCTCTGCCAAGTATACTTGAAAGGCTCTGATGTCCTCATCGCTTGGCCGCTGGTAGGGGAGGCCAGGATGTGCATTAAATGGAATAAGGTTTACCTTAGCGCGCATGCCGTGCAGGAATTTAACGAGTTCTTTGGCTTCGCGTGTGCCGCAATTTTTGTCTTTAATCAGGATGTATTCGATGGTGATCTTGTCACCGGTCATGCGCTGATAATCGAGCAGAGCAGCTTTGAGTTCGGCTAGAGGATAGCGCCTGTTGATGGGCATCAATTCGGTGCGTAGCTCGTCACGCGCACCGTGCAGGGAGATCGCCAGCGCCGCTTGCACATCGCGCGCTAGCGTGCGGATCTGTGGTGCCAGTCCTGAAGTGGACACGGTCACGTTACGCACGCTGAGACCAAAGGCGTCTTTGCCCGTCAGCCTATTAACCGCGGCAACGACGTTGTCGTAGTTGTCGAGTGGTTCGCCCATACCCATAAAGACAACGTGCGAAATGCGTCGCCCCTCAAGCTGGACAATTTGCTCGGCAATAGCGAACTGAGCCAGTATCTCGGCTGTACTGAGGTGGCGCACGAAGCCAAGTCTACCGGTTTGGCAGAAACTACAAGCTAGGCGGCAACCCACTTGGCTCGACACACATAGGCTGGTACGCCCCTCGTAGCGAAGAATTACGGCCTCGATGAGTCCGCGCTCGCTCTTAAGCAGCAGCTTGCTGGCACCGTCTGCACTATCGAGACGGCTAACGATTTCGGGTAGTTCCCATACGAGTTCGGACTCGAGTTGGGAGCGTAGCGCCTGCGGCAGATTCGTCATGCTACTGAGGGCAAAGGTCCTTTTGCCATATAGCCACTGGGTCAGTTGCTGGGCACGGAATTTAGGCTGCCCCCAACCAGTCAGCAAGTCTTGCAGGGCCGATGGTGATAAACTAAGGGCATGTAAGGGCCCTGTACTAGCAGGTTTAGGGTCTGGGCTGACGTTTTCCATAAAATCCGCTGCTTAATATCATTATAAGGCGCCCTTTATAATGAAATGTACTATCGATGTCAAATTAGGCGTCAACTGTGGGGAGTCGATCTGATGTCCGAGCGTAACGCTTCCGCCACGACTGGTCAGACTGGTACCCAGACGTCGATCTTTGATGTGGCTGCCCGTGATATTGCAAGGTTACGGGCTGTGATCAGCGTTGTCTCGCGGCATGGTTTTGGCGAGGTGATTCAGCGTTCCCCGCTCAGCAAGTTTGTCATCGGCAAAATTCAAGATAGCGAGGGTGGTGGGGCCTCCAGAACTGCACCGCCTGCGGTGAGGCTGCGCCGCCTGTTCGAAGACTTGGGTCCCACGTACATAAAATTCGGGCAAATCCTCTCCATGCGGCCTGACCTTTTGCCAAGGGCCTACGTTGAAGCACTCGAAGAGCTGCAGGATCAAGCTCCCGTGGTGCCGACCGCGGACATCAAGGCAACAATTGCCCGCGGTCTTGGACGTCCGGTGGAGGAGCTTTACGCCAGCTTTGACGATGTGCCCCTAGCCACCGCGTCGATCGGTCAGACGCATCGTGCCCGCACTCATGACGGAAAAGATGTGGTCGTCAAAGTCCAGCGGCCAGGCATCGAACAAGTGATGCGTGGGGATTTGGATCTCCTGTACATGCTGGCAAAGCTTTTGGAAGTAGGGATCGAGGAGCTGCAACTGATCCGTCCGGCCGACACGGTGGCGCAATTTGAAAAGGCGCTCATCCACGAGCTCGACTTTACCGAGGAGCTTCGGCATCTCCAGACGGCGCGTAGCTATTTACTGCCAGACCGAGCTATCACCGTGCCTGAGCCTTTTCCCGAGCTGTCGTGCCGTACTGTGCTGACGATGGAATTTTTTGCCGGACAGTCACTGCGCAAATTATCAGCCAATTCTGAATTAGCTAAGCACGCCGTTACGGAGCTCCTGCACGCAGCGCTGCATCAGGTCTTGATTGACGGATTTTTTCACGGCGATCCGCATATGGGTAACATCTTGATCAATGACCAGAAGCAGCTTTGTCTCATTGATTACGGTCTGGTAGGGCGTTTAAGTCCTGAGCAACAGCGAGAGATAGTGTCCCTGCTGATCGCTCTCTCGACTAAAGACGCCTCCGCCATTGCCTATATCTTGCTCCGCATGGGCGCGCCGCAAGAACGCGTCAATATCGCAGCTTTTAAAGCTGAGATCAAAGTCGTCATGGACCGTGTGCTCGTGGCGAATTCTCTGGCTGCGATTGAGACGGACGAGTTAGCGGCGAGCATCCTGGAGGCCGCGCAGCGTTTCAAGATCGGACTGGCACCCGAGTACGCTATTTTGGTCAAAGCTGCGACCACGGTCGAGGGCGTGGTGCGGACGCTCTACCCAGATATCGCTATCATGGAGATTGCTACCCCAATTCTAAAGCGCCTCGTTTCGCAGCGCTTTACCCCTGAGCAGCTCATGTCTGACTCGTTTAGTGGTCTCATGGGGCTATCGTCCATGTTCCGCCAACTGCCTAGTCAGTTTGAGCAGATCATGCACGATGCCGAGACGGGCAATATCCGCGTGCGCGCTATTTCCCCCGGTTTGGATCTCATCGCACCCATGCTGCATCAGCTTGCGGGGCGTCTCACTCTCACGGTATTCGCAGCTACCATGACGATTGCCAGCGTGATGCTAATCGCATTTGCTGATCCTCAGCGGGTCAGCGGCTTTGTTGCGGGTCTATTCATCGCGGCGACAGTCTTTAGCTGGGGGTGGTTATCCCTTTGGCATATGTTCGGAAGTGGCAAGCGCCTGCGGCTCTCGAAGATCATGCAGTTCGTGCGGCGTTAAAACTGCTGCTCTAAAAAGCAGGCGACGATCTTTAGAAAATTGACACGAGTCTGGATCCCAGCGCCATGGGATTCGCTTACTCTTATTTAGATGGCTGCGCCGAAAAACACTGAGGAAAATCAGGACTAAAGCAGAAAAACACTAAAGTTTTTCGCTCGATTTGCCGATAAACGGTAAAACCGGAGTAGAGGACCAATTAAAATGAGTACATGCGTATCTCATGCACCGCTATATTTTCTATTAACCGCCTTTTTTGCGGCTGGTGCTGTCGCCTGCGGCACAAGTAAGGCGCCAAAGAAGTCGACGTCAGAGGCGACCGAAGATGAGGAAGTGGGCGACGAGGATCCGAAAAAAGAGACAAAAACGCAACCGAAGACGGAAATAGCGGCCAAGCCCGCCCTTAACGTCGCGAACGATCCCTGTAAGCCGGCCACGGCCACGGCAAATGATTCGGGGACAACAGCCACGACCACCATAAAACTAGTCGACGATCAGGATGCTCTGGCACTTGCCGATCCTTGGCAACCGACTGTCGGTACCACCAACGGTGCGGGCAGTACGACAACGACAACTACGACAGCGTCCGCTGGAGTGACCAACCCATCGGCAACGACGACCGTGGCTCCTGTGCCGGGCTGTCCCGGTCAGACCACAGCGGTTAACCCCACAAGCATCGGTGGCGGTATCACGACTAGCACCGGGGCGACGGCCCAGACGGGATTACCGACAACATCGACTCAGCCAACTAACGGCACCAACAGACGTGGTGGGCTGCCGGCCGGGCTGTGTACGCTTCCGATCTTGCCGGACTTTCTTAAGTCGTCGTTATGTAGCAAGTAAACTCTTGGTGCGCATCTGCTGGCTTAGTAAGCCCAGTACATGCCCGACCCCAGCGGTGACTTTTTACCCTCAAAACCAATAGCTACGGTCCGACCGAAGAAAAATGGCAGACCCCAGTCGATGACGTTGGCAAGACCATCGGTACCGCGGGCGCCAAGGGTGGCGAAGACCATGTTGTCGGAGTTTAAGAGTGAGGCCGCATTAGCGATCTGAAATTTTACTTCGCCTGTAGGCTTGCCGCCTGAGCCCATCGTGGTCGCGTAAAAGTTCTGGGCGCTCGCGGGGCAAACGAAAGCTTGTTTTTCATCGCAAAGCGGCAGGACGTCGATTTTAGGTAAAACCAAATGGTTCGTGCCGCTATCGATAAAGCTACTGACTGGTCGGCTGCTATACGGCGTAAACATGGCAGCATAGAGCCCCGGATAACGCACGGGGTAAGCCGTGAGCCCCCCCGGCGCATTATTTTCCTGCGTGCCGATGCCGAGAATCATCACGCCGCTTGCTGAAGTTGCACCGCCCTCACCGATGGCCGGTAGTTTAATCAAAACACCGTTATTGTCTTGCGGCAACGAAGCAACGGGATTCTTGAGGCCTTGATCGTAGACGATCTGCGTGCATTTACCGTCTTTGCAGGCGTAAAACGGGCTATCGACCACGGAATTGACTGCCGGATAGTCTTGCTTGAATAAACCGACGCCAAAGATGCCGTTGAATCCCGTTTGGGCTGGTGACACATCGGGCACGCTCTGCTCAATGCTGCATGGACCCGGCATTTGCGCATAGGCTGAGTTGATCAGCTGCATGGGCAATTTGATCGTGGGTTCTTCAGCAAGTTTGATGTCGGCTTCGACTATAGGCCCCCACTGGCTTGATTGATCGGCAAAACCGATACATTCCGCAATCTCGCCTTGCTCCACCCTAATCGGTGGCAATTTTAGAGTGACGACCGATGCGAACAACCGAATGCCGACGCTCCCGGTATCTAGGAGCAAATTTTTGATCGTCTGGCAGTTGCTAGTTCCTGGCTCGCATATAGTAACGCTGACGCAGGCTTGATTGGGAGCCTGTTTAGGGCCGCAAAGTTCGCCGTTGACCGTTATGGGTATGATGTTTTTCCCGGTGGGTGTCTCGCCAGCTACGGCGGGGGCGACGGGATATACGTCATTGCTACCGCGAAGGCGCGGTTGACCGCGCTTGCCTAATCGTCCCTGGTAACCGCCCGGAGTTTTACAGGCGCCTAGCGTGATGAGACCGACTGTAAACAAGGCGATTTTAGTTTTCATGAATTTCCAGGGCCTTTGCAGCTAGCGACGATACCGTATTTGCCGCTGCCATTTCAACGCGCACAAAATGACTCTTTGCAGCGTTGCGTGTTGTCGGTCCTATGGCTACTGCAACCAGTTTACTTGAGAGTTGGTTGTCTTTTGGATGAAATACTGCGGCAAAACCCGCGACAGCCGAGGGGCTGGCAAAGGCGATCACGCCGCACCATTGCTGGGTGGCCTCTTTGGTAGCCGCAGGCGTCCATGCCTGACCCGCTTGGTTGCACGCGATGGCACGTGTCCGGTAAACACTGTAGCTTGCGACCTGGAATCCAAGTTTACGCAGGGACTCAGCCATAGGCCATGCCGGGGCTTCGGCGCCTGGGATGCACACATGGGCCGCGGGAGGTAGATGGGAAGCGAGCCAAAGGGATAACTCCTCGGCTGTGCGCACGGGAACTTTGACCGCCTGAATACCACTAGCCCGCAGTGCCTCAACGGTGGCGTCGCCATGGGAGTAAACAACTTTTGCCACCCGGACGATCGTGGCCAATTGAGGGATGGCCATGCTGAGGACGGCTGCGTTTACACTGGTAAACACCACATGCGTGGCTGGCTTGACGGTCTCCGTCAATGTGATGGCTTGAATTGAAATGCAGGGCACATGGAGCACAACGTCGCTTGCAGCTACCAAAGCGGTTAGGCTGCGGTCCGCCGCCCAATCTGCGAGAGACCGCGTCCAAATCAGTGATTTGCCACCCCTCACCACGGCGCCAGTCCGGCTAATTCTGATGGGACGGGCAAACCAAGTTCAGTCAAAACCTTGGCTGCGCCGCTAGCGGCAAGTTTACGCAGCAGGGTGTCACAGAAAGCTTTCGCATCAAATTTGCCTGGTCCAGGGTAGGGTGCTGACACCTGCGCCTCAGCAATATCCGTCCGGCTCGAAAAAATGGCCGCCTGCGCCACCAAATGGGGTGATGCCGCTTTGTCACTGCGGACATAACAACCGAAGGGCAGCGTACAATCGCCGCCAAGGCGCCCAAGGATATCCCGCTCGATGGAGATAGCGAGCCGCGTCTCTTTACACCCGAGTTCGGCGCCAAGCCATGCTGCCAGTGGATCACCGGCCCTGGTTTCAAGGGCCAATGCCCCCTGACCTGGCGCCGGGATAAACCACTCCGGCGACAGGCGCGAATGCGGTACGTCGCCAAGTCCGAGTCGCTCCAGCGAGGCCTCGGCCAAAATGATGGCATCCCACTCGCCTGCTTCCAGGCGCTTCAGGCGCGTATCGACATTGCCACGAATACCAACACAGGTCAGGGCAGGGGCAATGCGCTCCATGATATTCTGGCGCCGGAGGCTACCGGTACCGACGGTGAGTGCGCCAAGGGACCAAAGATCCGCCGCACTAAGGCTCTGGCGTGGTTTGATGCGCGCAGCCACGTCTTTACGGTAAATGATGACATCAGTCGCTGCGTGCCGCGGCAAAATGGCGGCAAGCTGAAAAGGCTCGCCCATGTTGACCGGCATGTCCTTGAGGCTATGTACCGCGAGGTCTGCCTGGCCGGCGAGTAGGGCCTCTTCTAACTCCTTGATGAAGAGACCTTTGCCCCCCATTTCGTGGAGGAAGCGATCTTGTACGCGGTCAGCCGTGGTTTTTAAAATCAGCTTTTCGCTTTTGACGCCACGCTTGGCAAGCAGTGCCGCGATGTGATCAGCTTGCCAAAGAGCCAGGGCGCTGCCGCGCGTGGCGATGGTGATATGAGATTTGGGAGCGGGGGTCGTGCTCATTGTGAGTCCTTGTCCTTTGTTTTCTCGGCTCTAGGCTCGGCTCTATGTTCGGCTGTATCGGGAAACAGCGCGAGTATGCTCTGCGCCAGTTGTTCGGCTTCAAACCCTGGCGGCGGGCTGGTGATTTGTCTGGCAGCATCGGCGGTGATTTTGCTAGCTATGGCGTCGAATAACGCTTTGAGGCTCTCGCGTTGTTTAGCGTTGAGGTCGCGAAAGTGTTCTTTGGCCAGAGTTTTGCCAGCCTCACGGTCGATCAGCTCACCGACGTAGTTGCGGAAAGCCGCGAGCACGGGTTTAACGGACCACGTCTTCTGCCAGTTTTTAAACTGATCGACACCGCGGTGGACGAGATCTTCGGCTTCTTCAGCGGCTTTGCGGCGCTCTTCGAAATTGGCTGCCGATACTTGCTGCAAATCGTCTATGTCGAATAGATAGACATCGTCTAGATCACCACAGTCCGGATCGATATCCCTGGGCATAGCGATATCGAGCAATATCAGAGGACGGCCGCGCCGCGCCGATTTTGCCCGCTCCACGGTCATCGCATCGAGGACGATGCCGGGAGCTGCTGTAGAGCTGATAACGATATCGGCGCTGGTGAGCAGGCCCGGAATTTCCTCCATGCCGAAGGCCTCGCCAGTGCCGAGCTCCGTCACTAAGTCGCGCGCCCGCTCCACCGTGCGGTTGGCGATGAATATATTACGCGGATTATAGTTGGTGACGTACTTGGCCGCGACGCGCGACATTTCCCCCGCACCGATTAAGAGAAAGGAATGGTCGCCGAGCTTGCCGAACACCTTGCCCGCTAGCTCCAGAGCCGCATGACTGATGCTCACGGTCTTCTTGCCGATGGCCGTTTGGGTTCTGATCTTTTTGGCGGTAGCAAGAGCTTCTTGTCCCAGCCTTTGTAGCGTCGGTCCAATGGTGCCTGACGTAGCTGCCACCGTCATCGCGTCCTTGAACTGCCCGGTTATTTGCGTCTCGCCCAAGACCAGGGAGTCTAGACTCGACGCCACGCGGTACAAATGACGGACCGCGTCGCTCTCGGTGTGCAGATAGAGCGCACGTTGAATATCCTCGTCGCTGATCTTGTCGCGTACCACACCGTGTTGATGATGGAGATCCAAAAATGCCTGATAAAGCAGCGCATTCAAGTTAGCCGTTGGCGGGGCGATGCCGATCAACTCAAAACGGTTACAAGTTGAGAGCGCCACGAGCTCGCGGAATTGGTGCCGCTCGCGCAAGGCTGGCAGCAATGCTGCCAAAGGCTCTGGCGCAATATAGAGGAGCTCACGCAACTCGACCGGGGCCGAGACGTGATTGGCGCCAAGGAGAAAGAGTACTGGCTCAGTCCGACTCAAAGCTATTGGCCTCCCGGTCTGAAAAAACCGATGCCAAAATAACTAAGGGCCATAAGGACGAAACCGACTAGGCACATCTCGGCGACGCGTCGCGACGGCCAACCGAAGACGTTCTGCGCCAGTAGAATCGTTAAGTACCAAAGCCAAACCACCGTAGCCCAAAGGACCTTGGCGCTGAGCATGAGCTCGGCCGGGGGGGCGAAGAGCTGGGTGTACACCGCCCCACTGACCAAGCCAGCGGTAATCAACCCGTAACCCGCCCAAAGACAGACGCGCAGCATGCCGTCGATGCGATCGATCGCCGGCAGATTTTGCGGGATCTGGCTCAGCCGTTTCTTTTTGAGCAACTTTTGCTGCCAGAGATAAAAGATCGACACGGCGCCAGCAAGTATCCCGAAGGCCTGTCCGAGGACAGCCATGCTGACATGAAACAGCAGGAGAATCTTGCCCGCTCCGTCGTCGTCCATGGCGCTAGGACGTCCCGGCGTTATGAAGAACTGCACCAGGAGGATCAGCGTGGCTAGAGGTGCCACAAAGGCCCCGATGAGCCTGAGCTTAAACTTGGTGTGACCCACTATGGCCATCCAGCTGATGGCGACTGCGAGGAGTAGGCCACTCAAGGCAGTCGCTTCCGTGGTCGCCAGCTGCAGGACTAAGCTGGTGGTGCCGGCCAAAGCTGCTAGGAGCAAGGCTACTAGAGCGGCGCTACCGGATGAATTACGGCTCCGATTTTTGCCGACTTCAATCAGATAGAGTAGTGCCGCTAGGGCAAGGCTAATCAAGGCTATGTTGCTGGCAATATGAGCTGCTGTCACTGGAGGTCTGGCTCCTGCCTTGGACCGTCACCCCGGGCGGCTGGCCCGACCAGAATCTCATGGCGCTGGGACCCAGGTAGTGCGATGATCAGTAATGTGCAAATCTTAGGTTACGCTGTTTTTACCAAAGCCGGAAGACCAAATGCCTAAAGATTCAGAGTCCCAAGTACCCAAGCTCCCCGCTGACTGGAGTCCCTCATCCTGGCGCCGCCGTCCGATTCAGCAGCAGCCCACTTATCAGGACCAAGACGCGCTTGCGCACAGCCTAAGTACGATCGCCTCCTATCCGCCTTTGGTGTTCGTCGGTGAGGTCGAGAATTTGCGGCGGCAGTTGGCCGAAGCCGCTCATGGGCGACGTTTTATTCTGCAGGGTGGCGACTGCGCCGAACGCTTCCAAGACTGCAATCCCGAGGCTATCACCAGCAAGCTGAAGATCCTTTTGCAAATGTCCGTAGTCCTGAGCTACGGCGCGCGCCAGCCTGTGATCCGCATAGGGCGCATTGCGGGGCAGTATGCCAAGCCGCGCTCCGCCGACACTGAGACTGTCGACGGGGTCAGCATGCCGGTGTTTCGTGGTGACAACATCAACTCGTTCGAGCCTGACCCCGAGGGGCGACGGCCGGATCCCAAGCGTCTCACGCAGAGTTACTACGCGGCCTCGATGACACTTAATTACGTACGCGCGATGATCACCGGTGGTTTTGCCGACTTGCACCATCCGGAAAATTGGAATCTCAGCTTCGTTTCGAAGAGTAGTCATCGCCAGCGCTACGAGCAGGTTGTGGCCAACATCCGCGATGCCGTAGCGTTCATGGAATCGTTTGGTGGGGTGCGCGAAGAGACCCTGGGCAGTGTGGATTTTTTCACCTCGCACGAGGGACTGCTCCTTGGCTTTGAAGAGGCGATGACGCGTTACGTCCCGCATCTGGGCAGGCACTATAATCTCGGCGCCCATATGCTCTGGATTGGTGATCGGACCCGGTCACTGGACGGAGCTCATATTGAATATTGTCGCGGTATCGCCAATCCTATCGGGATCAAATGGGGGCCCTCCGCCGACCCTGCTGACATGGTCAAAATCATCAAAGCCCTCGACCCAGGCAACGAGCCCGGCCGCATCACCATCATCACGCGCTTCGGCGCGAGTCAGGTCGATAAATGCCTGCCAGCCGCGATTGCAGCTGTGCGTGAGGCTGGACTCAACGTGCTGTGGAGCTCAGATCCTATGCATGGCAACGTCATCAAGACCAAGAACGGGATCAAAACGCGCGATTTCGATGCCATCTTGACTGAGCTGAAGGCGTGCTTTCAAGGGCACAAGAAGTACGGCAGTCGCCTGGGTGGGGTTCACTTTGAACTCACGGGCGAAGATGTGACGGAATGTACCGGCGGTGCCGAGGGCATAGGCGAGGGTGACTTAAGTCGCAACTACGAGACTTTTTGCGACCCGCGCCTTAATTACAGCCAAAGCTTGGAGATGGCTTTTGTCATCGCCAACATTATGCAAGTCGACCATGGCTAATCACTAATTGGCATTGACAGAGCCGACACTGATCTCACTCCCGGAGCGGCTCGCGCAAAAGCCTTGCCCGCTGGTTGAAGCGCCCGCACTAATTTTAGCGGCCCAGTCGGCGCTGGGTTTGAGCGTGGGGTTACTGCCTGAGGTGTCGCCGACAAGGTTCCAGGTTTGTGTGATCTTGGACCCGTTGGTATTCAGCTGGAGCGACCAGGAATTGGTGGTGGCGTTGCCGCGATTTTCGATGACGATGTCGGCACAGTAGCCGTCCTGCCAACTAGACTTCACTTTAATGGTCGCAACCAGATTGCCGGAACCACCGCTGACTGACGGCGTCGGTGCGGTGCTCGCTCCGCGCACCTTGCACGATCCGCCGTTGGGGCCGCCGAGATCAGGCTGCCAACCAAAGCCGCCGCCTGTGTTGCTACCGTTGGTACAGAAGGGATAAAACTTGCCGTCCGAGGCAACTTCGCCATCGACATTTTCCGATGCCTTAGTAGACGATTGCGTAACGATACCCACTGGGGTCGCGTCGTCGACGCGCTGATAGTAAACACTGATGTTGTCGTCACGCTGATGCATGCGCTCCCAGGCCGCTTGCGCAATATCGAAAGCCGGGCCACCTTGGCACGCTCCGCCTACATTAGATTTATGATTTTTAGGACAGGCATCTGTGATCATGAGTACGATTTCAGGAGCATCGGCGCGGCAGTTATCGCCGCATTTAATTTTGACCTTACGGCCGCAGATCTTTTTATCCTGCATAATCCGCGTACATTCGGGGATCCCCGTAGCGGGGTTGGCGGGACACTCCTCACCGTCCCATATCTCTGGGTCACCAAAGGTATCGCTCGGGGCGATATACCATTCGTTCACGCCTTGAAGGCCCATGCAGGCGAAGTTGCCTGGTCCAGGACCGTTGCGCCAATCTTTGTTACCACCGAAATAGGTGGTCTTAACCAGTCTATCGGCGTAGCCCTTCGGCTTGGAGCCGCCATGCGCGTTGGCTAGTTCACTGCTGTGTGACCGCTGTTTAGGCATGCAGCCGACCACGGTGGTTGCGAGTAGGGCTAATGACATTATAATCATCGACGTGTGTTTCATGTTGAGATTCCACGAGGCTAAAAAATCATTCAGTGGCGCCTGAGCATTAATCGTGCCATGCCTTATTGTAGCAAAATATCGATTAGTTTAGGATGCTTAGTCATTACGGCATGCGCGATATTGTGTTTATAAACTAGACACAGTTGATCAGCGGACGCTCGCTTTTCAAAAATTTCAGCGCGCGAGAAAGCGGCCACCAGCCTTGAAGGCCATCGCAGCAAAAACTGGTGCTGCGGCCACATCGAACGAGTAATGCACATGCTGCGCAAGTAGCATGCCCGCCACGGCTACGGCAATAACGCGAACGGCTAGGCGCCACGGTGGACCGAAGTAAAAAGATAGGAGCCAGATAGCCGACACATGGCCGGAAAAGAAGAGATCTTTAGTGACGATCTGGTCAAAAATCAGAACATCATTCACCGGGTCGTTCAGCAAAATCATGGACTGGGGCGGTTCCAGCGGTACCAGCCAGATAGCCGCGATGCGCATGAGTTCGAGTAGGGAATAGCTTACGGTTACATGGGTTAGGCGCGGTATGTCGCGTGCTAGCGCCGCGACACAGACGATCACGGTGCCCCAGGTGAGGGCAAAAAGCGGCAGACTTAGAGACACGGGCTGCCACAACTGGAGCAGCGGGTCAGGGAATACATGACCCTGGCGCCTTTGGAACGCGCCCATGGACTTACTGAAAACCAAAACGGTTAGGCTAAAAAACAGGAGCGCCGTCAGCAGCCTGGGTAGCGGCCTACGCAGATCCAGCAAAAGACTTTGACGATACGCCATCTTGCCTGCCATCCGGTGGTTACCATTAACCGCTGTATCGGCAATTGTGATTACTGGCTTGAGAAAATCATTAAAATCCCAGGCTTTATTTTAAACAATTATCCATAACTATTAGAAAGTTGCACGGTTGGTCTTGACAAAAGGTAGAAATCGGCAATCTGCCTGTGCTACACTGCGCCTGCATTCGCTGCTGACGTCGTCTGCCAGTCCGCACAAAGGTCCAATCAAATATGCACCATACGAGCTACGACTCTGTCATGACCAAGCCGGTATTTTTTGCTGCTAACCGCAAGCGTGGGCGCATTTTAGGAGCCACCGTAGGCGGGATTCTTGGCCTGATGGCTGGTCTATTGGTCTGTTCGGTTTTATCTTTAGTCCAAGCGCCCAAAACGGCTGTACCGCCGACTGTTGCGGTGGCAGCTCCGGTGATCAGTGGCCCTCTTAAAGTCGCCGGCTCCAAGGGCGCTAAGCTCGCGCCTAAACAGCTGGCCCTGCTCATTGAGGGTGGGCCCAACGACGAGACAACTCCGCATGTGCTCGATATCCTGGCCCGCTTCAAGGTACCAGCCACGTTTGTACCCAAGGGCCACCAGGCGCTGACCGAGTCCGACCTAGTCCGGCGGATTTTCGCCGAGGGGCATGAAATCGGCCAGTCGCGCCGACCCGCGACGATCAAGGCTGCCAATCTAGCCGATTATCTAGACGCTAAATCCACCTTACGGATTGTCGAAGCGGTGACCGGCCACAGTACCAGGTTGCAAGTCGACACGGCTAACGCGCCGATGAGCCAGCTGCAGCTGCAGCCGGTAGTGGGCGCAGCCGATCCGAATGGCGAATATATCGTTGCCACCGGCGAGAGCCGGCGCATGACGCTCGATAGACTCGGACTCGACCGCTCTTGTGTCGAGGTGCAGGCAGCCAAGGGTGGTTTTGTCCTCGTGCTGACAGAGCGTGCTGGTGAGCAGCTCGCAACTATTCTGCCCCAGTTGATCAGTGACATGCGTGGGCGCGGCTACTCTTTCACGACACTGTCCGGCTTGCTGGGTAAACACCGAGAAGACGTAATGCCAGTCGTCAGCTCATGGCTCGACCGTCTTTATGCTAAAGGTAATCGTTTGGTGCTCAAGATGGTGAGCATTGGTAGCAGTGGCGACACCTGGCACGACATCCTAGAATGGACCTTCGCCGTGGGTGCGTTTTTGGCGATGGTACGGACCGTCTTTATGGTGTCGTTTGCGCTGTTGCAGCATCGTCGCAACAAGCGGACTGAGGCACTGGTTGGTGACAAGCAGCAGGATTGGGGTAAGGTCAGCGTGATGATCCCGGCCTACAATGAGGTGTTGGCGATCACCAATGTTATCTCGCACGTTCTCGCCAGCAAGTATCGCAATCTCGAAATCATCATGATTGACGATGGGTCTACCGACGATACTTTTGCTGTCGCCAGTGCGGCATACGGCAATCATCCGCAAGTGCGTCTACTGCGCAAGCCCAATGGCGGCAAGGCCTCGGCCCTCAATTACGGCCTGCGCTTTGCGACGGGTGACTTTATCGTCAGTATCGATGGGGACACGCTCATGCAGCCGGACACAATAGGCGAGCTGCTGTTCAAATTTGTCGATCCACGCGTCGCGGCTGTCGCTGGATGTGTCAAGGTAGCCAACCCGCGCAATCTCCTGACGCGGTGGCAAGAAGTTGAGTACATGATCGGTCAGAACCTGGACCGCCAAGCGCTCGAATACGTCAACGGGATGAACACGGTCCCCGGTGCCCTCGGTGCCTTCAGGCGCGAAATCATCAAAGAGGTCGGTGGCTACCAGCCTGATACTCTGGCCGAGGACACAGACATTACGATCCGCATTCTCCGTCGCGGCTACCATGTAGCCTACGCCCCCAAAGCCATTGCCTGGACCGAAGCGCCGGAGACGATCAAGCAGCTTTTACGCCAGAGATTTAGGTGGTCCTACGGTGCGTTGCAAACGGTGTGGAAGCATCGTGGCGCACTTTTAGACTGGAAATGTCCTGGCTTTGCTTGGTTCACGCTACCTCAGGTCTTGATCTTTCAGCTCCTCCTGCCATTTCTGGTGCCGCTTGCCGATATCGTCTTGATTGCCAGCATCGCCGGTGGCGCGGGCTGGGACGTCGTGCTTTACGGCCTCATGTTCTTGGCCATAGATTGCGCGGCCGCTGGGGTTGCCCTGGTGCTGGCTGGGGAGGGAAAACGTCTACCTTACTTAAGCGGCATGTTAGTGACGCAAAAGTTTGGTTACCGGTACTTTGTCTTCGTACCACTATTCAAAGCTTTTGTAGCCGCCATGCACGGACGTGCAGTGGGCTGGGGGCATCTGCAACGCCTCGGGCGCGTTAGTCAAGCTGCGCCAGCTAGCTAAACATGACCGATTTAGGTCGTCGGTGTCGTTACCGCCTTATTGTTTGAAGGGGCGGTAGATGGCACTAGCCGCTAGGTCCAGGAAACTCCAATTCGCTGCAGCCGCCGCTTCGCCCAGTTTGAGTGCGGCCGACGGCGGGTTGGTCGCATCAGCTCTAGGAGTGGGTTTCGGTACTGCAGTACCGAAGGTGCCACTCGCTACGTTATTGGCACCGTAGCTAGCATTCCATGTTGGTTGCTCATAGGGAGCAGTGTAGACCATGCTACCTTTCCATCCATTGATGAGAAACAGCATGCGCCCCCCAGCATAGTAGGGACCTTCGGCAGGAGAGTTGATCGCGAGGTCCTGATCGACGATCTGAATGTATTGGTTATCGGGATAGGCTGCAGGCACCCAGTAGTCCACGGTCGACGAAATCCACTGGCAGCCCTTACTGGTTTGTTTGTTGTCGCCAGTGGCGGTGTAAAGGCATCCCATGGCGCCATCGCCGTCTTTGGTTGTGGTTGTTGGTTTTTCAGCTGCTTCGCCTTCTGTCAGAGTCAGCGCTGCAGGGGCCGCTGCGACACCTGGAACCGGAATTTGTCCATCGCCTATGCGCGCGATGTTGACCGTGCGGGTCACCAAACTCGTGCTGTTACCTTTGATGAGCGTGGCGTTAATCATCACGGAGAGATTGAAGATCTCTGACAGACATTCAGCCGGTTTGGCATAGGCCTGCGCGTTGGCCACTGAAGCGCCGTCAAAGCGCTTTAAATCAGCACCGGGGCAGATGCCCTCGTGGAGGAAATTGAGCGTGGCCTTAGTAATCTTCAGCGATGCAAAGTCCGGATCAGCCTGAAAGCAGCTCACGAGATTTGCCTCAAAAAACTTGGCAGAAAATTTGTCTTGTTTCACCGTATATTTCTGCTGAGCCATGATCTGGCCCAGGCATCCTTGTGCTTTAACGCTACCAATTGAGGTGCGGTAAAAGTACGAATGCAGGCTGACTATGGACACGATGTCAGAACTGCTGGTTGACCGGTAGTTGCCTGGACCACGTAAGACTTGTGCGGGGATGAAGCCCTGCAGTGCGGCTGCAGTCGGCGCCTCCTCACCCGTGTCGGTTTCATCAGGGCCGGTTTGCTCGCTGTAGGCGGTCACGCCGCTACTGACTTCGGGACCACCCTTCTTTTTGTTCTTATCGCAGTGGGCTGCGGATGTGGCAGCCACGATGATGACTAGTGCGCGCGCGAGCATTTTCATGGACTTACCTCTAATCCATTAAATCGATGCGTGCTTATCGGCGCATTAGCCGAAAAACTTTAGATGTTTAGTGATTTGTGTAGATAATTTCAAATGCTGAGGGCGCTGGGATAGCCAACGCGACAATTTTCGAATCCGAAGCTCTGCCTCCCCGATAAATAGTGGCGTCAGCCGTCGGCTAAATATCTAAAAAAACTATGTTTATGCCGCGATTGAAAAAAGTCCTCAACTTTTCTCCTAAGGTGCCGAAGGGGTCTATGTAGATTCCGGATTGCCCATGGCGGTCCTATCCGGCTACGGAGGTCAACATGGACTCGATTATGACATTAAAATCGCGAGGTTTAGCGTGTGCCCTGCTAGCTGTGGCACTCGCAACTACGACGGCCTGTCGGTCCAAAATGGACGTCAAAACGGTGGGTTCAACCCTCTCGTCACGGATGAAGAGCGCCAAGTTACCGACTGACACACCGGGTGGTATGAAGCTGCAGGGACTGAAGAAGTTCTTCCAGACCCGAGAGACGATCACGGTGGAAATTGAGAAGGAAGTGATCGAGGGTGCGCCTAAGTTTCTACTCCTCAACGTGACTAAGTCTGGCGACGATGACGGCAAGGCGGTTCAATTGGTGACTGAAGAGGTCCCAGGTGATGGGCTGGGCTTGGTTGACCGCGGCACCCACTCGCTCTTGGCCACGGACGACGGTAAGGTCCGCGTGTCGTTTTACCCGACCAACCCCGCTTGGAAGGAAAAGTTCTTTTACGGGCTGAATAAGATTAAAGTCATAGCCGATGACTTGACGGATCCGCGAATGGCGAGTCTGGAGTTTACGCTGCAGGACTTTGACATCATGGACTTCAGCGTGATGTCGTTCCCCAAAGGAGACGAAGTGGTGAAGCTCGACGACGGGAGTACCTTTGAGGGGTGGCTTAACGTCGTGGGTCCTGCCCAGGCGGTGCACCCGGACGGCACCAGCGCATTGACCGCTGGTATGTTTGATATCGTGAACGGATTCTAAACGGGAATGCTCTACGAGCTCTAAGATCCATGAAAAAAGCCGCGGTGGTAAGTGTCATAAGTGCCACCGCGGCTTTCTCGTGTAGAGAAGTAACTCAGGCCCCGAATTTAGGGCTCTTCTTGGCTGGGCACCAGTGCACGTTTGGGTTGATAGTGCAAGTGATCTGGCAGATCGCTCCGATGAATGGGCATTTACCGTCAGCGCCCTTGTCATTCACGACGCGCAGGGAGATCGACGTGCTTGCCTCGCCGCGAGAGTCGGTAACCTTGACGATGGCGTCGCCGAGGGCTTTCGCCTCCAGAGTACCGTCTTCTTTGACCGCCAAGATATCCGGAGTATCCGAACTATAGGTGTAGATGCCGCTACCGCCAAACGCGGCAAACTTGCCCTTATCGCCAAGCGTAAACGTATGAGCCGTCGGCACCAGAGTTAGGCTGTGGTTGTGCAGTGCATCGGCTGCCGCGGCAGCGTTAATGCGGCAATTACATGCCGATTCGATTTTCACCTTTTCGCCAGTAGTCTGGAGCAACGCTTTGGCTTCGGCCGGTCCAAGGGTGCCGTCGTATTGAGACTTAAGTAGGGCGACAAGTCCCGCAACCAATGGCGTGGCCATCGAGGTCCCGGAGAGCGAGCCATGCTGGTCACCAGGTAAGGTGCTGATGATGTCATCGCCAGGTGCCGCGAGCGCAACTTTGGTGCGGCCGTAGTTGGACCAGTAGGGCTTGCCGTCACCGGAGTTAGATGCGGCTACAGCAATCACGTTAGGTAGGCGTGCGTTGCTAGGAAAAGAATTGGTGCGGTCGTTGTTAGCGCCCTCGTTACCAGCAGCGGCGACAAAGACGATGCCGGCATCGTTAAGACGACCGATAGCTTCGATCAATGGTTGTGCCTGGCTCTCGCTGACGCTGGCGCCCCAGCTAGCGCTGACGACGTCCACCTTCTTGGCAACGGCATAGTCGATAGCTCTGATGGCATTAAGCAAGTCGCCCTGGCCGTTTTCATCAAGAAAACGCAGCGGCATGATGGAGACGTGCGGCGTGATGCCGATGGTGCCGCCCTCGATGCCGCGGGCGCCGATGATGCCTGAGCAATGAGTACCGTGACCAGGGTTGCCACCGATCCCAACGATATCCTGCGGGTCATCGTTGTTTTCGATGAAGTTGTAGCCAGGCACCATATTGTCTTTAAGATTGCTGTGCGTGTAGTCGGCGCCAGTGTCTATTACGGCAACCGTCACTTGGCGTGACCCCTTGCCAATAGACCACGCGCCGGCGGCGTTGACCTTATCTAGCGCCCATTGGCGCTGGGCATCAGTGATGCCGCTTCGTTCACCGATGGTGCCAATGCTATGGAGTTTAAAATCCTCGACGACATACTCAACATCAGGACGCGCGAGTAATCTTGTTATTGTTTTGGCCTCGTCGGCTAAACTCTCGGTCGTGCCTAGATCGACCTTGATGAGCCCCGCGCGCGCATAGCTATCCTTGACTTCGCCACCCTCAAAAAAGGCGAAACTAGCGGCTGTGCTAGCACTAGTATCCGACTTAAACTTGACGATGTAGTCCTTGGCATAGGCCTGTGTGGCACTGAATACTGTGGCGACTACAAATGCGATCCGTGAACCGAGGTATCTAGTCACTAGTGGCCTCCTTGCCAAAAATTAGATACTGAAGCGGCAACCTTAGGTGTCACCGCTGATTCGACTCCGAAACCGAGGAATTGTTGGAATTTGATAAAAAAAGATATGACTCAGAATATCTGAGTGTGAAAATTATGTAAATAAATTCTTATTACCTAAGAGGCGGCAGCGTCTTGGACCTAGCGCGCAAACCCCTGGCGTAGGGTTCCGCGGTAATGGACGCATGGCAGCACTGCAGTCCCTGGTAGTAAGAGCGTACCGGGAGAAAGGACGGCATTGCAGCCGGTCTGGGCTTTGTCACCCATGATGGCACCAAACTTTTGCAGCTCGCTACTGACCCACTGATCGGTAACGGGATCCTTAACTTTGATCACGGACCGCCGCAAGGGCAGATTGGCCAGCTTGGTACCTGCTCCCAAGTTGGTGTCGCGCCCGAGAATGCTGTCGCCTACGTAAGCGAAATGGCCAGCCTTAGCGTGATCGAAAAAGATGGATCCCTTAACCTCGGTCGTGTGCCCGACGACAGCCTTGGCACCTATGTAAACTTGCCCTCGAATGTAAGCTCCGTGGCGCACTTCCGCTCCCGGTCCTATGTAGCACGGACCCTGAATAAAGGCCGTGGGCTCGACGACGGCACCCTCGTCGATATAGACGCGACCTTGCACGTAGGCCCCAGGACTGACGTTGCCGTGAATCTTTGGTTCTGTACCAACACCGAGATCGTCGAGTAACTGCTCAACCCAGACGCCTAGGGCCTTGCCAACATAGGCGAAGGCATTAGTTTCGAGGAGACGGCTGCCGTGCGTGCAAGCCGCCAAATCGACAAATGATGAGAGCGCAATTTGGCCAGTCGTCATACGTGTAAGGTGCCTCAATCGGAATCCACTGCCTAAAGCCTCGGCAAAAAATGCCGAAGGGTGACATAGGGAACGGTGCGACTTTTGCCTGCCGGAGGAGCAGGCCGGTACGGCAATCTATACCAGGAAGGTGAAGAAAGCCATCTACTCGGGAAGGGCTCTGCATGTTTGATGCAAACCGATTTAAAAAGTCAGTAAAGGAGTGGATGCGCGCGCATCCAGACGGGACGGAAGCTGATCTTGCCGATTACTGTGAAGAGCTAATTCCTCCTGCACAGTTTACCGCCAATCAGTGGCTCGTCGAGCAAACGGTGAGCTGGTACCGTTACGTCCTCGCGCAGCGACGTCGTGAATACGATGGCACAGACTTTGAGGATGAAGAGGCGAGCGTCTAACGCTCAGTCAGTCCGCCATGTAAAAGTTTGCCCCCCAAGCAACTGCTTTGCCAGGGACGTACCGTCCTTTTCAGGTCTTCTGCTTAAAGCTTCGACTGAAGGCTACTTTCCGCCTCTCAGGTCCTCAGATGCGGCTGCGTCAGCACGCGAATCCTTTGAAACTCATGCTCGTCAATGAAGTCCAAAGCATCCATATCCTCAAAGCCCAAATCGTTGAGCCAGTCTACATTTTGCATTTCGGGCAGGGGTGACGCGACCTCCAACCCATCGTCGGTCTCGTAGAACTCGTAGGCTTCGAAGATCAGGCCGGATTTGGACATGCGGTAATAATGATAGCCATCGCCATTGACGACTGCCCCGTCACGAGAATCGCCGGTCCAATATTCCCTAACAAAAATAACGTCTTGAGTGGTTTCCATTGTACACCTCGCAGAGCCCACAGTTGCGAGTCCCATTCACGGCTATACCCACTTATCGGTACAAAGCGGCAACAGTTTAAACGGCTCTCGATTATTGTCAGGGATTTATTTTAACTATCCGAAATAAATAAATAAAACGCATAGTCCGGCGCAACCTCAGTAGAGCCATTTGCCAAAACGACTAAACCTGAACACTGGCAACGTAGCCTCACGCGGCGTGTAGACGCTCCAGATCACAAACAGAGCCTTGCCACGGACGTAATCCAGGGGAACCTGGCCCCAGACCCGAGAGTCGGTCGAATTGTCGCGGTTGTCACCGATGCAGAACACCGACCCCTCAGGCACCTTATAAGGTGCCATGGCAGGTGACGGCCAGTTGCTGTGATTGAAGTGACGCGCTTGCGCGACGTTTTGCATCACGTAGTGCTCGGTGCCGAAGAGGTTCTCCTTGTAGAGGAGTTTGATGTCTTTTTGGTCGTCGATATCGTCGAGCACGGCGCGGTCGTCAATGACCCCGGTGCGTGCCTGCGGCTCATCGTTGACATAGAGAATGTCATCTACAATTTTGACCTCGTCGCCTCCCACTGCGACCACACGCTTGACGTAATCGACATCCGGATCGCGAGGGTATTTGAAGACGATGATGTCGCCCCGTTTTGGCGTACCCCAATGGCCCAAAGTGATCTCGGTAAAGGGGACCTTGAGGTTATAGGCAAGCTTGAAAGCGAGCAGGCGGTCGCCCACCTTGATGGTCGGCTCCATCGAAGCGGTCGGCACATGGTAGGGCGATGCTATCGACCAGCGTAGCGCCAGAATGACTACCAGGAGGACACCTAAGCTGCGTAAATTGTCAAAACTGAAAAAACCCGGCTTAGCGCTGAGATGTTGCGGTAGGGGGGTGGCGTCACTACCTGGGCTAAGCTCCTGGACATTACTTGGCGTGGTCGACATCGGCTGTTGCGGCTCCGCTGACAGTGTTTAAGAAGTCTTTTGATATACCACAGTTGCTACGATGTCACCCGCGAATTCCTGGGCCTCAAGCCGACCCAGGCTCCTGCCGATAGGCAGATGATAGGAGGCATCTGTGCGGCGATTGATATGCAAACTCTGCACCCTGGTCGGCGGCTGGATTGGCGCTGGGCCAGACGTTGGTATGGCTTACACCGCTAATAAAGTCTGGTTTGAATTCCTAGCCACCGGCCGCTACCGCGTTAACGTCGTCTACACCGTTCCCGAACTCAAGGAGCTCAGGGAGTCCCACGTCGAGTTCGTCAAGAAGTCTGAAGCCGAGGCACTCTACTGGGACCTGGTCAAAGGTGCAGATTTTTTCCCGCCCCAGGCCACCGAGCGGCGCTTTAGTCAGCAGCCGCTCAGTCCCGAGCCGTGGTAGCGATGAAATGGGTACAATATGGGTACAGTTTAGATTTTGGCAGCCGTGCCCAAGGCCACATCGGACACCGTAGCGCCCACGCGGCTGATAACATCGCTGGCCAAAGTGGCGGCAATACGGCCAGCGACATCCAGCGACTTGCCGGATGTGAAGCCGTACAGGAAACCAGCCGCAAACATGTCACCGGCGGCCGTCGTGTCAACCACCTGGGTGGGCACGGGGTGTATGCGATGTTGCTCACGGCCCTTCTGGACGAGAGCGCCGTCGGCTCCCAGTTTGACGACGGCGATAGCACCAGTCGCTGCAATGCGCTCAGCTGCGTCCTCTGCCGAAGTACCGTAAAGTAGTTTGGCCTCCTCCCGATTGGCGAAAACAATGTCAGCGTGGTCCTTGATCACGCTCACAAAGGCGTCGCGGCTGCGCTCCACGGCAAAGGGGTCAGCAACGTCAAAAGAGACCAGGGTGTCATGTGTCTTAGCGGTAGCAATAGCCTGCGTGATAGCTGTCTTTTGGTCATCAGTGTCCCACTGGTAGCCGCAGAAGTGGAGGACGCGTGCGTGCTCGATCTCCTTGTGTGGGACTTCGGCGTGACCGTAAAGACGGCTCGCCCCAAGGTGCGTGTTCATCGTGCGCTCACCATCGGGCGTAATCAGAATGACGCAGGAGCCCGTTGGCTCCCCGCTCTTGCCGAGGTGCGCCTTGATGCCGAGTTGATGCATGCGAGCCGAAATCTTTTCGCCAAAGCTATCGGGACCAACCATGCCGGCAAAGGCGGTGCGCTTTTCAAGCTGAGCCAGAGTGCGGATCGCATTCATGGCTGACCCACCAAGCTCGACGGCATGAGGACGATCTTTAAAGTGGTGCAGAACCTCGGCCTGACGCGGACCGTCAACCAGATGCATGACGCCCTTACGGAGGCCCAACTCGACCAGGTCAGCGTCATCGACATGAATCAAAATGTCCACAAGTGCATTACAAATACCGACCACGTCCAGATTTTTCATGGCGCTCACTCCGCATAAAAAGCCATTTGAGCCGGTTAATGTACCGAGCAATGCCCTACTTGTCACCGGCGAGTTGTTAGACGGCCCGTGGTAAGGTCGCGGATGGCGGCGTGCTCAACCTTTTTTCGCGGTCCAGGAGCAGTAGCATACCAGCACCAGCAATGGGCAGATTGGGATTACCAGCGGCAACGCCCATGATCTCGATTTGATTGGCGCCGTGATTCGTCAGCGTTGCGAGTGGTAGCTGGTAGGCCCGTATTTCGGCCGCGATGGCTGGTAAATTGATGTCCCCGGCGCCTGTGAATTCGCAGGTAAGACTCATCAAGATGACGGCCCCGTCACAGCCGAATGTGGCCTCGCTGACCTCAAGATCCAGAATAGGTAGGCGCGTCAGCGCCTGATGCGTGAGTAGCTCGATGAGACGGCGGCCGTTGCCAGTGAGAGCTAGGCTCTCGTGGAAACTCCGGCCCACCTCGGCCAGTTCCGTCCCGTGCTTGGGCTGCCACTGAGTGACGGCGTGGCCCCACCCAAGGAGATTTTCCGGTCGCATCGTCGGAGGCCAGGACCATATGTGCGGCAGAGCGCGGCGCACGATGATCGACTCGAAAAAGTCGGCAAGCCTACATTCGGCCTGCAGTTCAGCCTGCGTCCCAGGGATGGTGTTGGCGCTGCCAACCGACCCAACCGGACCGATCCTATAGACTCTGGCTAACGACGAGAGCGTCCTAAGCTGATCGTCAGTTAACGGTATCGATAGATCGTGCAGAACAATATGCTCAGACTTTTCGTCGGGGCTTGCACTGAGCTTAACGAGTAATTCATCGACGGAATTAATGACGTCGGCTTTGGCCCCAACGGGAGCCGAAAAACCGCGCAGACGCCTGAGACTGACCTCCTTAGAGGTCGTCAGAAGCTTTATTTCTAAATTTCTGCGCAGTGAAAGTTGCAAAGTCGCGTGCTCTCCCATCGTCCCGGCGGTTCTCCCGGGTCGTCGTCTTTGCATCGGTGGGTTGGGGAAAAATGTTAGTTATAGCCTAGGGATACTCCCCGGATCCAAGAGGCGGTGCCGGCCTAGTTGGCTATCATCACTGGAGGTGGTTACGCGTTTTTGCTCATTTGCAAAAAGCGCTCACCGTAATTCCAGGCCGAATATAGTGAGATTAGGAGGCCAATCCAGAGTGATACCATCCCGATCTCGCGGAACGGGATACCCCAGAGCGGTTGATTGATCATCAGGCAGAAGATGGCCCACAGGAGCACCAGAGTCTTCAGTTTGCCAAACTCGCTAACCTCAATGCGCATGTGCTTTTCCAGCGCCATGAGACGGATGCCATTGACGCCAATATCGCGGCATACAAGAAGCCCAGCGAGTAGGGCTGGCACGGCGCCAGAGTTGGCCAACAACACCAAACTAGCCGCAACCAGCATCTTGTCAGCAATGGGATCTAGCAGGGCACCAAGTGGCGTGACATTACTGTACTTTCGCGCTAAATAGCCATCAAGCAGGTCGGTAGTTGCCGCCAGAGCAAAAAGCACGGCGCAGGGAATGTGCAGCGTATTGGTCAGCGGATAGAGCCCCAGCAGCAACGGAATCACCAGGATTCTAGCGATCGTCAGCTTGTTTGGCAGGTGCTTAAGCCATTGACCAGTAGCAGAAATAGTCGACATATCAACCTTTGTAATCAGGTAACGCTAGACCAATTTGGCTGTGCTGCGTACGAATGTCAACCAACTGCTGCTGGGTCCGGCTATAGTCCGACCACTATTGTGGACGGTGAATCTTGAACGAGGCTAGTGAGGTACCGTGGAAAGCTTTACAGAGAATCTGATCATCGGTTCGGGCATCGCTGGTCTGACGCTTGCTCTCAAGTTGGCGCGGCAGCAGCGTGTCACCGTGATTGCTAAGGGCGGTCTGACGGAGAGTAACACCTGGTGGGCGCAAGGCGGCATAGCAAGCGTTCTCGATGAGTCGGACTCATTCGAGCGCCACATCGACGATACTCTGGTCGCAGGAGCCGGTCTGTGCCGCCGCGATGTGGTCGCACTGGTCGTCAACTCGGGTCCGCGTCTAATCCGGGAACTCATTAATTGGGGGGTCCCATTCTCAGCCGATGATGGTGGGGTCGGGCAATATCACTTGACACAAGAGGGCGGACACTCGCACCGCCGCGTGATTCACGTCGACGATTCTACGGGTAGGGGCGTCCTAGCGACCATGATCGAGAGGGCAAAAGCCGAGCCGAATATCACCATCATCGAAAACGCCATGGCTGTCGACCTGCTGACCACCGACAAGTACGCACCTGATTTTGCGCAAAATCGTTGTCTAGGCGCCTACGTCCTCGACCGCGGCAATCAGGAAATTGCGACGATTCGCAGCCGCAACACCTTTCTCTGCACAGGTGGACACGGCAAAGTGTACCTCTACACGTCCAACCCGGACGCCGCGACAGGTGATGGCCTAGCCATGGGGTGGAGGGCTGGCTGTAGGGTAGCCAATTTAGAATTCATGCAATTTCATCCGACCTGCCTTTATCATCCCCAAGCCAAGAACTTCTTGATCTCGGAGGCGGTGCGCGGAGAGGGCGGCAAGTTAAAAAATCGGCGTGGCATCGAATTCATGCGCGACTATCACCCGCTGGCCGAGCTAGCGCCTCGCGACATCGTGGCGCGTGCCATCGACAGCGAGCTAAAGCAGACGGGCGAAACGAACGTCTACCTCGATGTTCGTCATTTGGGCGAAGCCTTTATTCTGCGGCACTTCCCGACGATTCATGCCACTTGTAAAAAATTCGGCATCGACATGGTGACCGACATGATCCCGGTGGTTCCGGCCGCGCATTATAGCTGCGGCGGCATTGTCACCGACAGTTACGGACGCACAGGGGTTACGGGACTCTATGCGCTCGGGGAGACGGCCTGCACGGGGCTGCACGGCGCCAATCGTCTGGCTTCGAATAGCCTACTCGAGGCCTTGGTGTTCGCCGATCGCGTGGCCGAGGATGTACTAGGTCAGACTTACGATCCGACCGTGAGTGAGTTGACGTCGATTCATGTGCCAGCCTGGCATCCCCAGGGCACAGCGCCGGCGGATGAACTGGTGGTGCTCTCCCATGTGTGGGACGAAATCAGACGCCTGATGTGGCACTACGTTGGTATTGTCCGCAGCGATAAGCGGCTTAAAAGAGCGCTCAGTCGCATCAATGCCCTGCGCGACGAGCTCGACACCTACTACTGGGACTACCGTGTCACAGATGCCCTGCTAGAGGTCCGCAACCTGGCGCTGGTAGCGGCCTTGACGATCCGCTGTGCGATCGCGCGGAAGGAGTCGCGCGGCATTCATTTCAATATCGACTGCCCAGAACCCAGAGATCTCGAGTGGTGCAAGGACACGGTGATGAGGTGATTTTTTGCACTTTACCCTTCCTATGTGGATCGCCTCGGGTCATCATAAAAGGGGAGGGCTAGGGTCACCATGGTGAGCTTTTGGCGGAGTTTAAGGCGACCTAGGCAGCAAGGCTACAAGTTGGCCAAGCTCGTAGACTCGCGCCAACTGGAGCGCTGTGACCTGGGTGGGGTTCATATCGTCTGTGATATCGATAAAACCTACCTGGAAACGGAATTCGAGAGCGTCATCAGGATGGCGCGGATCGCCTTCGAGGACGCCACTGACAAAGTGACGGTAACAGGAGCCTCAGAGGTCTTGCAGTTAGCTAGATGGGGGCAATACGATGCGCCGCTCCCAGAGGCCGGGGGATTTCCGCGTTGCCTCCATTTTGTGTCCTCATCGCCGCCGCAACTTAGGTCAGTCCTGACTGAGAAGATGATGCTCGATGGACTGGACTGGAGCTCGGACACCTTTAAGGACCAAGCTTACAATTTGATGATGGGGCGGATGGACCTTTTGCGGCAGCATGTCGCTTATAAGTCTCTCGCCATCTTAAATCTGTTAGCTGGTGCCGGACCAGGCGCGCAATTCGTGCTCATTGGCGACAACGCGGAGCAAGATGCCTACATCTACTCTGGCATCAAACTACTTGCCGACGGGCAATTGAGTCCTTCGGGCTACCGTCGCTACTTGGAGCACGCCGGCGTCGAACCGGAGGTGGCAGCTGATCTGGCGCAAGGTCTGCCTTTAAAAAATGGCGCAAAAGTCGTCGCCGTTTTGATTAGAAATGTGCCCGGCTATCAGCTACCGGAATCTGCGCCGCTAAGTGGCATCGTGCAGCAATTTGACAACTTTTATCAAGCCGCCTTGCTCCTCATGCAAATTGGCATCGTTCCCGAAGAATGCCTCTGGCAACTCACACGCCATTTTCACAACCAGCACGGGATGACCCAGTCACAGCTGATTGTCATGTTAAAGGCACTGGTCGACAAAGTTGGGGCTGACTGTGCACTCGGTGTGGCGGGTACGCAGGCCATCGAGCGTTTACATGCTGATGAGGCCGTGCGGCCGGAGTTGGCGGAAACCTTCGCTCACAGTCTAAACTGCGACGGCGGTGCCTTAAGTCTCCAATCGGAGTCAGCGCTTATCCAATGTGCCAAGCGGTGGCAAGAGGCCCTAAGCGCGGCACGGTAACGGCGTGGCTCGCCTTGTCAACGCAAATTATTGAGTAGGTTGAGTGCTTGAGTTGAATTGATGTTACTCTGCGCAAGCATGGCTGTACTGGCTTGCAGTCTGATGCGTGACTCAGTCAAGGCCGCTGCCTGTTCTGCATAGTCGACGTCAGCAATGGATGATTTCGCGGCCGCAATGTTCTCTTGGTAAACATCGATAAAATCCACGGCCCGGTTGAGTCGGGTCTGAATAGAGCCGAAAAGAGCACGATGCGAGGCCAGACGATTCAAGGCCTCGTCGTAAACTGTGGCAAATTGATCGCTATCCTCCGGCTCCAACATTTCCTGCGCGTCGTCCAGGCTGACACCGTCTTCGTCGACGCCGCCAAGGATGTCAGCCGCTGATCTAAGACCAAGTCCCGAAGTAGTTGCTACGATTGATTTTAATTCGTTAAACTCAATGACGTTTAGATCAGTGCCCTTATCGCCCTGATTGCCAGAGCGACTCGGATCACCTACCCGTAGTACAAGTCGTTCAGGGACTTTATCCGAAATCCCGTTGAGTAGTGGAATACCATTAAACTCGGTGGTCTCAGCGATCCGGTTGATCTCGTCGTGGAGTGCCTGATACTCAATAAAAAGGAAGGCGCGATCGCGGTCGCTGAGCGTCGTACTGGCTGCCGAGATATTTATTTCCTTGAGGCGCTGAATAACATTACTGACTTCAGACAAGCTCGCCTCGCCCGTTTGGATCAGGTTGATCGCCGTGTTAACGTTTCGCTTGGCGGCCGAAAGTCCGCGTAACTTAAATTCGAGGCCTTCAGCTAGGGCGCGTTCAGACGGTCTGGGTTCGTTCGAGGTAAAGATCGTTCCTGAGCTCAGACGCTCAAATGCGTCAGACACATCGCGTTGCGCGTCACTGAGGTGACGCTCAAGGCGCAGCTCTAACGAACGATCTTTAATGTTGAACGACAATTCAAACCTCGTTACTGATCGTCAACGTTGGCTTCAGCTTATCCAAATGCAGGGTCGGCTCGTTACGAATAATATGAAAGGCCTGTTTAGGCGTTACCGCCGGCTCATCGCTGGTCAAGACTTCTCCCAAGGCACGCAGGCTGCTCGCTTTCGGAGTGGCGCTCCGCGCCGCAACTGTGGCGCCCTCAATAAGGCTTTCGCAGTGCGCAAGCGAGTGATACTGACGTGATAAGATCCGCGACACGCGGTCCATACTCGCCGCTGCATGACGAATTTCGCTACCGATTTTGGCACTGGTTTCCGTGCAGACCTGCTGCGTCTTCGATAGAGTGTCCGTATTAGCATTGATGGTGACACATTCTTTTTGCGTGGTTGCTAAAGTGTCTACCAATTGCTCGAGTTCGCGTTCGATGATGGTGACGTCGTCGATCATTCTCGTGACAATGCCGCTACTCCCCGTGTGAGCACTGCCGAGGTTCTGCAGCGAATGAACGGCGTCGCCCACAGTCATGTGACCGCTGCTGAGCCGGCCCGACGCCTCGACAGCCTCTGACTGGATGGTCATGAGTAGAGATGTAATGGTCCGCGTAGCGGCACTGGCGCGTACCGCTAGTTTCCGAACTTCGTCTGCCACGACAGCGAAGCCTTGGCCTTCCTCTCCGGCACGCGCCGCTTCAATTGATGCATTGAGTGCCAGGAGATTCGTTTGCTCGGCGATATCGTCGATAACGCCAATGATGCTGACGATTTCTTTGGCACGATCGGAGAGACTCGTGACTAACGAAGCGGCATTCTTGACCTCGCTGCGACAATTCGTTAGCGCTTGGTCAGTCTCTTTAATCAGGTCGTCTGTTGACCGCGAGCGATCTTCGAGGTCTCTTATGTGCATGGAAACGACGTCAATCCTACCGGCTAGAGCGGCCTCTAGTTTGAGCGTATCCTTGAAGGAGAGCATCATCGACGAAGTAGCCTTGCGCAGACTGCGCACGGTCTCGAGGCCACGGTCCTGCAGCTGCCGGATATGCCAGAGTTGCGTGCCGATGGCATACCATTCCCCGCGGGCTGATGCTGTCTGGTTCGCATAATCTTGGCACTGCTGTTTGACGCCGCATAACCGCCGATTAGCTTCCAGGAGTGCATTGGCGGCATCACACAGAGCTGGACTGGTAGCAGTTTCGGGAGTGTAGTTGTCACCAGCGCTCGGATCAAAAAGCCGCACATCATCGACCGTCGAGTCCAAGGTCGTCTTTTCTAGACTCTTCTGGCTATTTGTTGCATGGCTTTGCCGCGCTCGCTGGGCGTCTGACTTTAATCGGTGGCGCGACGTCCAGATCAGAAACTGCGAGAGCACCGTAGCAAGAAGGATCAAGCCATTAATCCCGATCAGCACCTGGACGACCAGGCGCGGAACTAAGACCGTGACGTTTAGATAGTTGAGAAATTCGTCGACTGTCGTGCGCACCGATTCGCTCGTGGCGAGTGTAAAGTTTTGTGGCAGTGCTGCCAGGCGCTCCGCCAAGGAACGGAACTCGCTAGAGCGACCAAGTCCTAACCAGTCGATACTGGCGACGTCGGCCAATAGACAGAGGCATCCGGCCGCCAATAGGGATGTGGTGATCCCCGTGGCGGTAAGGGCGGCGGTTGGGACTACGGACTGCTTGTCCCCCTGCCTGTGACCTACGTCCATGCGATTTCCTCCGAGGTGAGAATGCTCCCCCCGGCGTATCGGTTCCCCAGTGATCAACTTAAGATGCTGTAACTCCAGCTTATTTTTCTTAAACAACGAACGCTTTACTAAAGCGCTGCGTATTCAGTTGTTTAGCGCGCAGGTCGGCATGGACGCGAGGCCAGGCTTTATGGTAAGGCCGGCGCTATGCGCATCTTGCTTCTTACCCCACCAATGACCCAACTCAATACCCCGTACCCAGCGACGGCCTACTTGACCGGCTTTCTGCGTGCACGAGGGTACGAGACTCATCAAGCGGATCCAGCCCTGGCATTAGTGCTCAGACTGTTCTCGCGCGACGGGCTTACTAGGGTGGCCGAACTCGCCCGGGCACGCCTCAGCTCCGGATCAAAATCTGGCGGCAAGAAACGGTCGAAGCCTGCGGAGCTTTCGGAGCCTTCGGTAGCGGTGCGCCATTTCTTAGACAACCTTCCCGATTACTTGCGGACCGTTGAGCCAGTCGTGCGGTTTCTCCAAGGGGGCGATCCCACCCTAGCCATGCGCATAGCGGGTGGTGACTTCTTGCCCGAGGGGCCGCGTATGCAGGCGGCCTTAGCGCAGTTCGCCCCTGGTGACGGTGCCTACGGAGACGGACATGCAGATGCTCTCGCTTGGGCCTTTGGTGCACTTGGCGTCCAAGATCGCGCTAAGCATCTGGCGACGCTTTATCTCGACGACCTGGCCGATGTCATCCATGATGGTGTGGACGAGCATTTCACCTTGTCTCGCTACGGAGAGAAGCTAGCCGCCAGTGTGCCAACTTTTGACCCTCTAGCGGCAGCTCTGACAGCAGCTCCGACGCTAGTTGATGAGTTGTTGCGTGAGATTACGGTAGAGTTATTTCAACAGCACAAGCCGACTGTGGTCGGTCTCACCGTCCCGTTCCCCGGCAACGTCTACGGTGGTCTCCGCATTGCTGAGACCCTACGCCAACTGGATCCATCCATTCAGATCATCATGGGCGGTGGGTACGTTAACACGGAACTGCGCTCCCTGTCCGATCCGAGAATCTTTGATTACGTCGACTTCATAACCCTCGATGATGGTGAGCGTCCGCTACTTTGTCTGCTCGATCATCTGGAGGGAAAGAGAGGCCAAGTACAACTGCTGCGGACCTATGTGAGAGAGCAGGGGCGGGTCGTACTTAAATCATCGCCCATGGAACATGATATTCCGCTGCGCGATACTGGTACCCCCACCTACGACGGGCTACCTGTTGATCGCTATTTGTCACTGCTCGAGATGCTAAATCCGATGCATCGGGTGTGGTCAGACGGGCGCTGGAATAAAATAACCCTGGCCCATGGGTGCTACTGGAAAGCCTGTAATTTTTGCGATACGAGTCTCGATTATATCGGTGTTTATGAAGAACAATCGGCTGAGCTTATTGCTGACCGCATGGTCTCTCTGATCGAGGAGACGGGTCAATCCGGATTTCATTTTGTCGACGAAGCGGCGCCTCCCAAAACATTGCTCGCGCTCTCGGAACGGTTGCTAGCCCGCGACATTACTTGTACGTGGTGGGGCAATGTCCGGTTTGAAAAAACGTTTGCGCAGCCCCAAGTAGCAGCAAAGCTCCGGGCAGCTGGGTGCGTTGCCGTCAGTGGTGGCCTTGAAGTTGCGTCGGATCGTTTGCTAAAACTCATGAATAAAGGCGTGACGGTCGAGCAAGTGGCCCGGGTCACCCATGCCCTGGCCCAGTCCGGGATTTTAGTGCATGCCTATTTGATGTACGGCTTTCCAACGCAAACAGTTGCGGAGACCGTCGATGCTCTCGAGAGGGTCCGTCAACTATTCGCTGCGGGTTGTCTAACTTCAGCATTTTGGCACCGCTTCTCGGTAACAGCGCATAGCCCCATCGGACGCGATCCAGAAAAATTCGGCATCAATCTCCTACCCATGCCGCATGTCACCTTCGCTCACAATGATCTCGACTTCCACGATCCAACCGGAGTCGATCACGATGCACTAGGCATCGCCCTGCGCAAGGCCGTCTACAACTTTATGCACGGGGTAGGGTTGGACGAGGATGTCCGGTTCTGGTTTGATTTTTCCGTTCCGAAGGCTTCAGTCCCACGCAATCTTGTGCGTCGTGCGCTCGCGCCCAAACGCAGTCAGCGAGTATAGACATGAGGCTCTCTCAGGTTAGTCCAGAAAACCATGATCTTCTGAGTAAGGTCAAACACCCGGGCTTCACCCCGGGAGCGCGCGACATCGATCAACTCTGCCTACTCCTCGGAGTGGTGGAGGAGCCCGAGGCGACGTTCGTCGCGCGGGCCCTATTGCGTGCAGGGGCTGCCGCTGTGGCCGCAGTCGTGCGTCACCTAAGTGCAAGCGTGAGGCCGGCAAGATCGAGATTGACGGAGTTGGCTGGCAAACTACTAGCACAGCACGAAGACCCAGTCCTGCGCGCCCTTATCTTCAGCCTGCTCGGTGATAAGGATTTCAAGGCTAAGTTGAATGCGATAGCAGCGCTTGGTCGACTACCTGGACCAGAGAGTGAGGCGGCGTTGCTACGCCTACTTGCCACCCCAGGTCAGCGTGATGAGGTAAAAAAAGCGGTTATCCGCGCACTCGCCAAAGTGGGGCGCGAAGATGCCGCACGCCATATGGAATCTGTCAGTAGCGATGCTTTTCAGGGACTCGCAGCAAAAGCTCAGTTGATCATTCAACGCGAGGTCAAGCGGCAGGAAGGCGGCCGCATACGGGGCGATCTTCAACTACCGAGCGCCGTACCTGTATGGCTGCGGTGTCGTCGCGGTCTAGAAGATTTGCTTGTTGCAGAAGCACGGGAAAAAGGTTGGCTCGATGCGTCTAAGGTAGGTGAGGGTATCGTTCAGATAAGTCACGACGGGAATTTAGATAAACTCTGGGGCTGCCGTATAAGCATTACTTTTAGTTTACCAGTACCGTTTATGACGCCTGATGGATCTTTGGCGGCGCTAGCGACTACGCTGGGAGCCAAACCTGTGATCGCCCTCCTCAGTGCGTTGACAGATGGTCCCGTTCGTTACCGCTTGCAGCTGCCTCAGTTAAGCAATGCAGCCAAGTGGCAGGCCGTTAAGATGCTGTCCGATGCTGTTCCAGAGTTAGTGAACGATCCCCGTAGCAGCTTGTGGGAGATTGGTCAGTGTCAGGTAGGAGGCCGCTGGTTTCTCGATCTGCGACCTAAGGCGCTAGCGGACCCACGCTTTAGCTACCGCCTGAGTGACGTCCCGGCAGCATCACACCCATCCATTGCTGCCGCTTTGGCACGCCTCGCGGCGGTCGGAC